>JADGDL010000001.1:318-126597 GCA_016744875.1 Sulfurovum sp. | reverse complement strand
GTACCAATAGCTCCATTTGGGCACGTAGCAACGTAAGAAGTACAGTCAAATACTGCAGGTGCTTTTCCTTCAGCAGCAACGATCACTTCACGCACAGAGATATTTTCTATCGTTTTTGCCAAAATAAACCCACCGTGAGCACCCTTACGTGATTCAAGTATGCCCTTTTTTGCGAGACTTTGTAGTATCTTCGCAAGAAAACTTTTAGGGATACACAAGTCTGTAGCCAATTGCTCGGCACCCATAGGTACGTTTGAGTTTCGTATAACGTCTAAAGATAGAAGAGCATATTCACTCGCACGTGTTAGTAACATGAAAAACCTTTTTGTTAATTAGGACTATTTTACTCTAATTAACATTATAGATAAGTAATGTCTATATATTGATCTTCTCAATAAACCCATTATGTGTGACTAAGTAATTGATATGTTTAGCTGGTGGAATAATATAAGTCACAGATAAGGTTATTCCACTATAATTGCGAACTCAATTTTGAGAATTTATACCAATCAGGAGGTCATTATGGCTTTAGATCAGGCGAAAAAAGCAGAAATTATTGCTAAATATGCTAAAAAAGACGGCGACACAGGTTCAACAGAAGTACAAGTAGCTCTTATTACAGAAAGAATTACATACCTTACAGAGCACCTTAAAACAAATCACAAAGATCACTCTTCAAGACTTGGACTACTTAAATTAGTTGGTCAAAGAAGAAGACTTATGAGATACCTTAAAAAGACAAATCTTACAAGATGGAACAACATCAAGACAGATCTAGGAATCAGAAACTAAGTTTCTTTCCTTTACCAAACAACTGACTAGAGTCAGTTGTTTGGTTTCTACATTTTATCTACTACCAATTCACTTTATAACCACTTTTGCCTAACCCAATAACGATATTACAAGCAAACTTGTTCACTAAATCACATACTTTTTTCTACTATGAAGACTCGCTAATCTACTGAATACCCCTCTACAATTTAAACTAGATACTTTAAATATTATGCATTGAGTCCATATGACTAAACTATGACTTGACAAAGATACACTCAATGTTGTATAATACTCCCAAGCATTAAAAAGAAATGCAATATTTATAACAAAAGGAGGTCTGTTTATGAGTCAAGAAAATGAAAATCTTGAAGAGTCTCAGACTGAAGAAGTTACAGAGGAACAGATTGAAACAGAAGAAACTGTTGAAGTTGATCCTTTAGAAACCGCATTAGCTGAAGCTGCAGAGTATAAAGATAAGTATTTAAGAGCTCACGCTGACTTTGAAAACTCTAAAAGACGTTTAGAGAAAGATAAAATGAATGCAGTGTCATATGCAAACGAGAGTTTTGCTAAAGATATTTTAGCAGTGATGGACTCTTTCGACAATGCTCTCGCATCTATAGAAAATGCAGATGAAGAAAATTCTTCTGAAGTATTGGAAAATATGAGAGAAGGTGTCAATCTTACATTTGAACAACTTAAAAAGATACTTGAAAAAAACAGTATCAAAGAAGTAAATTGTGAAGGTGAGTTTGATCCTGAAGTACATCAGGCGATCATGCAAGTTGAAAGTGACAACCATGAAGTAGGTGATGTGGTACAAGTGATGCAAAAAGGCTATACGATCAAAGATCGTGTCTTGAGACCTGCAATGGTTTCAACCTGTAAATAAGAAATAAATTAAAATATATAGTAAAAAAGGAAATAATATGAGTAAAGTATTAGGAATAGATTTAGGAACAACAAACTCTGCAATGGCAGTGTTTGAAAATGGTGAAGCAAAGATCATTGCAAACAAAGAGGGTAAAAATACAACACCTTCAATCGTAGCGTTTACAGATAAAGGTGAAGTACTTGTAGGTGAGTCTGCAAAAAGACAAGCGATTACAAACCCTGAAAAGACGATTTACTCTATCAAGAGAATTATGGGTCTTATGATGAGTGAAGAGAAGGCAAAAGAGGCACAGTCAAAACTTCCTTATCATGTGATAGATAGACAAGGTGCTTGTGCTATTGAAGTAGCAGGAAAAACATATACACCTCAAGAGATCTCTGCAAAAGTACTTATGAAAATGAAAGAAGATGCAGAAGCATACCTTGGTGAAACAGTAACTGACGCAGTTATTACTGTACCTGCATACTTCAATGATGCACAAAGAACAGCAACAAAAGAAGCAGGAACGATCGCAGGATTGAATGTACTTAGAATCATCAATGAACCTACATCAGCAGCACTGGCTTACGGTCTTGATAAAAAAGATGCAGAGCAGATTGTTGTTTATGATCTAGGTGGTGGAACATTTGATGTTACTGCACTTGAAACTGGTGATAATGTTGTAGAAGTTATGTCAACAGGTGGGGATGCATTTCTTGGTGGTGATGACTTTGATAACAAGATCATCGATTATGTAGCTAATGAGTTTAAATCTGATACAGGTATAGACATTAAAGCAGATGTTATGGCACTACAACGTGTAAAAGATGCAGCAGAGACAGCAAAAAAAGAGCTTTCTTCTTCAACAGAAACTGAGATAAACCTTCCGTTTATTACAGCAGATGCTTCTGGACCTAAACACCTTATCGTAAAAATTACAAGAGCGAAGTTTGAATCACTTATCTCTGATCTTGTAGCATCGACGATCAAAACCGTTAAAGGTGTACTTAAAGATGCTGATCTGAGCACTTCAGATATCGCTGAGATCGTTATGGTCGGTGGTTCTACACGTGTGCCATTGGTACAGGAAGAGATGAAGAAATTCTTTGGAAAAGAGCTTAACAAATCTGTAAATCCAGATGAAGTTGTTGCACTTGGTGCTGCTATCCAAGGTGGTGTACTTGCAGGTGATGTGAAAGATGTCCTTCTTCTAGATGTTACACCATTAAGCCTTGGTATCGAAACTTTAGGTGGTGTTACAACTAAGGTTATCGAAAAAGGAACAACGATCCCTGCTAAAAAGTCACAAGTGTTCTCTACAGCAGAAGATAACCAGCCAGCAGTAAGTATCCATGTACTTCAAGGTGAAAGAGAATTCTCAAAGGACAACAAATCTCTTGGTATGTTTGAACTTAGAGATGTACCTGCTGCACCAAGAGGTGTACCTCAGATCGAAGTGACATTTGACATCGATGCCAATGGTATCCTGACTGTAACTGCGTCAGACAAAGGAACAGGTAAATCACAAGACATTAAGATCACTGGTTCGTCTGGACTTTCAGATGAAGAGGTAGAGAAAATGGTACAAGATGCTGAAGCACACAAAGCAGATGATGAAGCAAGAAAAGAAATAGTAGATGCTAGAAATCAGGCAGATGCTTTGGTGCACCAGACTAGAAAGTCTCTAGAAGATGTAGGTGAAAACTTTGATGCAGCAGAAAAAGAAGCTATTGAAGTAGCGATCACAGATCTTGAAGCTACATTGAAAGATGACAACGCAACAAAAGAGCAGATAGAAGAAAAAGTGAAAGCTTTGACTGAAAAATCACATAAGCTTGCTGAAGCTATGTATGCAAAAGAACAGGGTGGTGCAAATCCTGAAGCTAAAAAAGCTGATGACGATGATGTTATCGATGCTGAAGTAGAGTAATCTTAACTTTTATTTACAACCCAAAATACCTCCATTAAATATGGAGGTATTTCTTTTATAATTTCCTCCCCATTTAATTCAATTTCAGTTATAATATTTTGAGCATTACGTAACTTCCACTGTGTTAATGTTGATAATATCTTAAAGGTTTATTGTATGGAAATTGAAAAGTGTACTACGTTAGATGAAGCGCGTGAGAAGATTGATAGTGTTGATAAAGAGATCGTTGCTTTGATTGCGAAGAGAAATGATTATATTAAGCAGATAGCACATTTTAAAACCTCTATTGATGAGGTGAAGGCGGAAGAAAGGATATCAGATGTCATATCCCATGTAAGAGAACAGGCTATCTCTCTCGATCTCTCCCCAAATCTCATAAACGACCTTTATGTCCGAATGATAGATGGAATGGTAGAGAGTGAGATAGCTGAGTTTAGAAATGCAAAAGGGCTGTAGACGCTAAAGATCTCCAAAGTGACTAGTCACTTGGGCACTTTGCCGAAAAGGTCTTAGCGACAGCGTAGGGTAATGGACTTTGTTCATTCGCGTTCATATAATAGTATGTGAGATAGCTGAATTTAGGAATGCTAAAGGCTTATAACTTTTATTTTGTATAACTGTAAGTTGTCTTCTGTGTACTCCTCTACACATTGGGTATGTTAAAATATCTTTTAGATTATGAGATAAAAGGTTTTATATGAAGATACTATTGCTTGAAGATGATGTTATTTTACAAGAGATCATAGAAGAATTTTTATTGGAAAGCGGATATGATGTTGAGTCTTTTTTTGATGGTGAAAAAGCATTGGATGCTATAGGTGCCAATTCTTATGATATGCTGCTATTGGATGTGAATGTCCCCAATATAGATGGTTTTGAAATACTCTCTTATTTACGAGAGATTGGTAATACAACACCTGCTATTTATATCACTTCACTGGCAGGTATTGATGACCTTAAAAAAGGGTTTGACCTGGGTGCAGATGATTACCTAAGAAAACCGTTTGAACTTGAAGAACTGAAAGCCAGAGTTGAACACATCGTGCGTATCTATCGTTTACAGGAAGAGATAGAGTTTGACGGTATGAAGTTTGTACCTAAGGCACATCAGATCTATGTGGATGACAGAGTGATAGAAATGCGTCAAAAAGAGGCTCAGGTTTTAGAGTATTTCATACGAAACACAGGTAAGATAATCTCTTGTGATGAGATCATAGAGAATGTATGGGATGATGAACAGATGCCTGCACATGCCACTATACGTACGTATATAAAAAACCTGAGAAAAATGTTTACCAAAGAGTATTTTGACAACATTAAAGGAGAAGGCTATCGTTTTAACATCGTATGAGCGTAAATCTCTTTTTAGATTTTTAGCACTTTATCTCTCATCAGTATTTATTTTACTAGTGATCATCGGGTATCTTTTCTTTGAAAATAACCGTGCCTCGATGAAGTCTGCAATGAAATTTGAAATGATGTATCAAGGTCGTATGATCTCTTCAAGTATCGTCATGAAAGCGATGACAATGCCTAAAGATTTAAAACCATTTGCATTAAAGCCATATTTAAAAGAATTGGACCATTGTCGTTTTGATGTGGGATACTATGATAAAGATAAAAAACCTATTTTTACGCAGATAGATGGTTTTAAGGGGTTTGATAAAGAGTTCTTTGAAAAGGGTGAGCGCTGTTACAGTGTAGTTGTAGATCCCAGCGATCATTTGGGTGTACATTATATCGTTCTACAAGAGAATGAACTTTCACTCGCATTAAAAGAGTTACGTATACGGATCATCTCTTATCTTATTTTATCTTTTTTACTGATGGGGATAGTAGGATACTTTTTAGGACGACTCTTTTTACGCCCTGTTCGTGAACAGATAGAATCTTTAGATAGATTCATTTCTGATACTACGCATGAACTTAACACGCCTATCTCTGCAATTCTCATGACGATACAGTCTTTAAATGGTGTCGAACCTAAGAAGATGAAACGACTTGAAGCTTCTGCAAAACGTTTAAGCACAATGTATAGTACTCTAACCTACAGACTTGAAGGAAATGAAGCAGTATCAGAAGAATTGTGTTTTGCAACTATTATTGAAACAAGGGTAGAGTATGTCAAAGAACTGATAGACTCTAAACGTTTAAGTATTGCGCTTGATCTTGAACCTACAAATATATATATGCCTAAAGAATCTGCACATAGATTGATAGACAACTTACTTTCAAATGCGATCAAGTATTCTAATGTAGGAGATAGTATAACATTGACATTAAAAGAGAATATCTTTAAGATCCAAGATACCGGAATAGGGATAGATGAAAAGGTACAGGAAGATATTTTTAAACGTTATCAAAGAGCCAATGAAGAGCGTGGTGGATTTGGTATAGGACTAAATATAGTACTTGCCATTTGTAAAAAATACAAGATCAGGTTGGGTCTAAAATCAAAAAAAGGAGAAGGAAGTACTTTTATACTTACTTTTCCTAAAATTAAAAATTAATTACTCTACATTTTCCATTAGGATACCAATGATATCACTCATAGTGAGAATACCATAGAGTTCATTATTATCAAGGACCAGCAAACGTTTAATGCTGTTTTGTACCATCATTCTAGCCGCATACTTTACATCAAGTTTTGCAGAGACGGAAAAGGCTGGTGTTGATGCAATGTCATAGACATTTAGAAGATCTATATCACCATCTTCAGCAACAATACTTTGTAAGATGTTTTTGAAAGTTACAAGTCCATAAGCACCATCATCAGTACTTTTATTGACAACTAGAGAACGTACTTTATGCGCTTTCATTAAACTGAGTGCTTCTCTTACCGTTGACATAGCTGAAACAATTATCAACTTTTCTTGAGGTGTCATTACATTTTCTACTAACATATATTTTTTCCTTTATATCATTGACTTGATGTCATGTTCAAATTTGTGTAACTCTTTGGTGTCTAATCCCGCGACATGACTCAGTGGCACGGTGAATGCTAAACTAGGCGTTTCAGGGTTATCCAGATCAAATTTTTCACGTAGTACACGCATTACTTGCATTGAAAGTTTTCTTGGCATCACAAAGAGTAAAACAGAGACATTTTCTTCAAGTGTAAGACCAAAGAAAACCTTTTTTTCTTCAAGTCCTATACTTTTTCCATGTAAGATGGTCACTGACCCCGCACCTGCCTCTTTGGCAGCTTCTATAGCGGCTTCTTCATCTTTATCTTGAATCATTGCGATGAGTGCTGTAAACTTCATGATACTTCTCCTTCTTGTGTAGTTTTTTCTACGGTGTTCTTCTTATTATAGTGTTCTGCATGGATCCCGTATCCCATGACTGTAAGCATAGGGAACAATGATGCAAAGGCGATAAGTCCGAATCCATCAATCAGAGGGTTTCTTCCTTCTATATTTTCTGCAAGGCCTAAACCTAATGCTGCAACCAAAGGTACGGTAACAGTGGAAGTGGTCACCCCTCCAGAGTCATATGCGATAGGTACGATGTACTTAGGCGCAAAATAGGTAAATATGATCACCAGTATATAGCCGGCAATGATATAGTAGTGTATCGGATCCCCTGCAACAATACGGTATGAACCAAGTCCAATACCAATAGCAACACCAAATGCTACTACTATTCTAAGTATATTTTGTTTAATATTCCCTTCGCTTATATCTTCTGCCTTGATCGCAATGGCCAGTAGAGCAGGCTCTGCCATAGTAGTCGAGAAACCTATAAGAAAGGCAAAGAGGTAGATAAGTAGGTTGTTTTTCATGTCTGTGAGTTGAAAGGCAATTGTTTCACCTATAGGAAAAAGCCCCATCTCAAGTCCTACTATAAAAGCATAAAGCCCCAGTATCACCAGTATGATCCCTACCAGGATCTTATGTAAGTGTGCTACAGATTTACGGATGACCAGATATTGAAAAAAGAAGATCACTGCGAGTATGGGTATCACATCCATGACCGTATTGACCAGTTCCCAGAAGATGTTCATCCAGTCAAAGTGATATACTGCCGCTTTACCCTTCTCTACAACTTTGGTTGCAACCTCTACTGTTTTTGTAGCTGCAGCGGATGTAGAGTAGACAAGGATCCCGTATGCCTGTACAAATATCATAGGCATAAGTGAGGCAAATGCTATCAGACCAAAACCATCAATGGCAGGGTTACGACCCTTGATACTTGATGCAAGCCCTATACCTAAAGCAGCAACTAGAGGTACTGTCACTGTTGAGGTGGTGACACCACCGGAGTCATATGCTAAACCTATGATCTCTTTTGGGGCAAAAAATGTGATCACGACTACGATGATATATCCACTGATGATGTAGTACTGTATTGGGTGACCAACAAGGATACGATACGTACCAAGGGCTATTGCAAAACCAACCGAAAAAGCAACGGTCATACGCAGGAAAAATGCATCTACCCTGCCATCACTGATTAAGGCTGCTTTGTCAGCTATCGCTATGAGTGCCGGTTCAGCGACAGTTGTAGAGAAGCCAATGGTAAATGCAAAAGCCAGTAACCAGAAGAGCGAACCCTTTTTGGCAAAGTCAACAGCTAGTCCTTCTCCTATGGGAAAGATACCAAGTTCAAGTCCGCGAATGAAAAGTGCAAGTCCTATGGCAACGATCGTTAAACCGATGACAATAGACGTAACGTTTGCGGGCACAGACTGGATGATAAGTCCCTGAAATAGTGCAACAACAATGATAATGGGAAGCAGGTCTTTAAAAGAGTTTTTTAAATCACCTGCAAATATCTTTAAGCTTTCTTTTATCATAGACAGAATTATATCTATTATAATATTATTTTATGCCAAAAAACCTCTATCTTTTAGAAAATTTAATGAATTGTTACTCTTTTTTCACAAAATCAAGTGAGATCGAGTTTACACAGTGGCGTGTACTTTTCTCTGTCATTCTTTCGCCTTTAAAAACATGTCCCAAGTGACCACCACAGTTTGCACATACTATCTCGACCCTTCTTCCATCAGCATCGGGTACTTCTCTGACAGCACCTTCAACAGCATCATCAAAACTTGGCCATCCTGACCCTGAGTCAAATTTTGTATCGGATGGGAAAAGAGGTGTATTACATTGACGACATGTATACATACCATCTTCATGATGGTCCCAAAATTTTCCTGTAAAAGAACGTTCTGTTCCTTTGTTTAATATGACATTTTTTTCTTCTTCATTCAATGTGTTATAGCTCATGTTTTTCCTTTGTTTTTTTCTTCATCAACTGTATTATCTTTTTTCGAGTACTTCAAGGACTCCTGAGAAATCTTTCTCATGTCCAAAACAGGCATTTGAATTACATATCATAAAACCGTCGTTGGTATCATTTTTGAGTAAAGAAAATGGATGTGTAAACCTGTCTAGGTCTTTGATGTGTGTTTTGAGTTTTTCTTCTTGCGCTTTAATAATGACATCATCTTTTAAATAACGTATGACCATACGTGTCATACGTGGTGTAGAGATGGGTTGTCTCATGACATCAAAAGAGTAGATCTCCAGTGTTTTAAAAACAAACTTTTTATAGACAACATCAACAAGAGATGAAATGCTGTAAAGTACGGAGAGCATAGTCGAGACAGAAGACGGATAGGATGAGTCATAGATGTCTGCATTTGTTTCAAACTCACCACGGGAGAACTTCCATTTGCCTTTGTCAAAGTATTTTTCTATGGCATTGTTTGTCAGTTTAGTTGCAGTAATGAGGTATATCTCATTCAATGTACTCTCATAAGCTTCTATAAGTACTTCCCCAAGATAAGCATAGTCTTCTAAAAAGGCTTTTATCTTAGGAGTTTTTCCAATTAGTGTAGAATGATAGAGTTCAGAATTTATATACATACTCTGAAGAAGTGCATCGAGTGCTTTGATGGCAGGTTTTAGGTATTTTTTGTCTGTACGTGAGGCTTTAAAAAGAGATTTTATCATCATAGAGTTCCATGAGACCAGCACTTTTTTATCTATAAAAGGATAGATACGTTTTTCTCTACGTTTTTGTAATGCTTCAAGCGCTTCTGTATAATACGGAATATTATCTGTTGCTGCAGGATCATTTACCCGTATGATGTTCTTTCCCTCAAAGTTTCCTTCTTTGGTAATATGCAGTGCTTTTGCAAGTGCAGTATGCGCTTCTTTTGGGATACCGGCTTTTTCAAATGACTTCAGTGCTTTTTCATACGTGTAGACGAAATATTTCCCTTCTTCTCCTTCAGTATCTGCATCTGATGCTGAGTAAAAGAGCCCATCTTCACTCATTTGACTTAGCATGAAGTCCAACGTTTCAAAAGCTACATTTTTGTAAAAGTCATTACCGGAGACATGGTAGGCTTTAAGATAGACCTCTGAAAGCAGCGCATTGTCATAGGTCATTTTTTCAAAGTGTGGTACTAACCATTCATTGTCTGTAGCATAACGACAAAAACCTCCCTCAACCAAGTCACGTAACCCGCCTTTTGCCATAGAAGAGAGAGAAAGTAATGCCATATTCAGTGTCTCTTTGTCACCGGTGATCTTATACACATCCAAGAGTAGGTCAAGTGTTGAAGCTTGAGGGAATTTAGGTGCTTTGTTAAAACCGCCATCCTGGTTGTCAAAAAGTTGTTTTGCCTGGTTTTCTACACGGTTGATGATACTCAAGTCTAATTTTGTAGCCTGTATCTTGTCCTCTTTAGGATTTAAAAAACGTAAGATCTCATCGGCTTTTTCAGTAAGAAGATCTTTCTCTGTTTTGTATTTATCAGCGATAACTTCAAGTAAAGAGGAGAAAGACATCATGCCGTAACGAGGTTCATCAGGTATGTAGGTAGCGGAGTAAAAAGGTTTTTGTTCTTGTGTTAAAAAGATAGAAGTAGGCCAGCCTCCCGGGCGTTGGTTCATCAGCTGATAGACTTCCTGAAAATGTTTGTCTATATCAGGACGTTCTTCCCGGTCTACCTTGACAGCTATAAAATGTTCATTTAGTATTTTGGCTGTGGCATCGTCTTCAAATGATTCATGTTCCATCACATGACACCAATGACAGGAACTGTATCCTATGGAGAGGAAGATCGCCTTGTTCTCTTTACGGGCTTTTTCAAAGGCTGCTTCTCCCCAAGGGTGCCAATCTACAGGATTATCAGCATGTTGCTGCAGGTAGGGCGAGTGTTCATTTTTGAGATGATTTGCCATTATTTAACCTTTTATAGTTTTGTTGTTTGGTTTCTGTTATTCAACTTTGGTTACTATTACACAGCTTATACACGTATAGTACTATAGAATTGTATAAATTTAATGATTTAAAGAGAGAAAATGAATAATTTTGTCAAAAAGTTACTCTTGGCTGTAATGCTTTTTAGTACACTTTTAACTGCTGGATTTGAGAGTGCAATAAAAAAACAGAAATTTTTATCGCCTGAAGAGGCATTTCAAGTCAGTGCCGTCTTAAATAGTGATGTGATTGAAACAAAGATAGCCATCGGAGATAAAATACATGTGTATGATGATGATACCTTACATTATCGTATCATATCTCCTAAAATACTGGAACTTACCGTAAATAAACCTGCATCTCATGACTTTGACGGTGATATGGTTTTTGAAAAAGAGTTACTTGTAAATATCCCTGTAAAAGATATAGAGTCTCAGGTGAAAGGTCCTTATACATTAGAGATAGAGCTTTTGGGATGTTCAGATGCAGGTATATGTTACCAGCCGGTTAAAAAATCATTTAATTTCAAAGGTGCAAAACTTGGTACTTTTGATAAGATCTCACAGCTTGTGCAAGAGGGTAATGCAGCTAAAATAGTTGATGTGTTAGTGAATGAAAGTTCTCTTTTTGTTCTCTTTATTTTCTTTGTCTTTGGTTTGCTTTTATCGCTTACGCCATGTATCTTTCCTATGATCCCGATCTTGTCATCTATTATCGTTTCTCAACAAAGTGGAGATACAAAGCCGACAGTGGCTCAGGCATTTTTTACATCACTGGTTTATGTATTGTCTATGGCATTGACCTATACTATCGTAGGTCTTATCGCAGGACTTCTTGGGGCAGACTTGCAGGCAGCCATGCAGAATCCTTGGATCTTGACCATATTTTCAGGAGTATTTGTAGTACTGGCACTTTCTCTTTTTGGATATTTTGAGATAGGACTTCCCGCTTCATGGCAATCTAAGCTGACTAAAGCCAGTGACTCTGCACAGGGAAAAGGCGGGATCATCGGAACAGTAGTGATGGGAGCTTTGTCTGCACTTATTGTTGGACCATGTACCGCAGCACCTATCTCAGGTGCAGTGATCTTTATTTCTCATACAGGTGATGCGCTGCTTGGCGGATCTGCACTATTTGTCATGAGTATGGGTATGGGTATGCCACTTCTTCTTGTAGGACTGGGTGCTGGTAAATTCATGCCACGACCTGGCGGATGGATGACACGTGTGTCACAAGTCTTTGGTGTCATGATGTTGGCACTTGCCATCTTTATGTTGTCTCGTATACTTCCATCAGGATTTACCATGACCCTTTGGGCACTTTTATTCATGGGAACAGCCATCTATATGGATGTCTTTGGTCATAAAGAACATGAAGGTGCGATGAGACTCTTCAGACTGCTTGCTTTGACATTTTTGCTTTACGGTGCATCATTGTTCATCGGAGCGATAAGTGGTTCAACATCATTTATCAGACCATTTGAAAAGTTTACTACTGGTGTCGCAGTTGCTACTTCGCATGCAGTGAATGATAAAAAGGACCACTTAGGTTATTCTGTTGAACGTCTTATGAAAGAGGTAAAAGCATCTGATAAACCAGTTGTTGTAGATTTTGGTAAAGACTCATGTACAGCCTGTATAGAACTTGAAGAGATCACTTTCCCTGATGCAAGAGTGCAGGAACATCTTAAACGCTTTACATTCATTAAGATTGACCTCACAGCCAACAATGATGATGATAAGGCACTACTTAAAGAGTATGAACTCTTTGGTACACCAAACATCATTTTCTTTGGGAAAGACAACAAATATATGCCGGAGAAATCTTTGACAGGCTTCATTCCTCCTGAAGACTTTGCGAAGCATCTGGAAGGTATTAAGTAGGATCGGTGCTCTCACCATTCTATTTACGAATCTCTTTCAAGCGCAGTAGTTACAATCTCTACACCTTTAAATCCGCAACACACATCTCCATCTTTATAACAGAAAGGTTTAGATGTCTTGATAAGCTGTAGACCATTCCCCTCTATTTGTATGGTTTCAAAGTTTTGTGACTGACTTGTGATAGTCACAGGATGTCTGCTGGTATTGAGTACCCAAAAGTCATGATGGGAGATATGTAGTTCATCGGCGTCTTCATCGTAAACTTTGACTCCGTATTCTTTATGACTTGCAAAACTTTCTAGAAAAAATATATCATGATAGAAATTGCTGACCGAATCTTCTTCTAAAAGTGCACCTGAAAAATCTCTGGCAACATAGGCAACAATGTCTATATTGTTACTTGTTTTCTTATTTATACGAGTATAAAGTGCTTTTTTATTAGGACAATTATCTGTGCCTTTAAAAGAAAAGTAGGCATCTATATGTCCCTTCATAATGATGTTTTCAAAACTTTCAAAGGAGCGATACTCTTCTTGTATTTTTTTGTTCCGTATGTTACTTGAAAGTTGTGTACCCATCTGTTTTGATTTACTGATCATAGGATCCAATATGAGAGGGTCAATGTGTTTATCTTTAAGTATGCCAAGATAGTACAACATAATGTTTATTTTGTCTCCGATAAAGTTAAACATTTTAGAGAGAAAGTTATTAGCACCTAACCATGTTTCCAATCGTATAAGTAGATAAGAGAGTGCAAAGACTTCAACGATAGGTCCAAGCCATGTAATAGCAAGAACGGAGAGTGCCCATGAAGCTGCCTTTGTTAAAAAAGTAACAATGGCTGAGAATACACCTGCAATGAAAAGCCTTAATTCTGCAAAAAGTACAAGGTTGTCGAGAAATCCTACAATATATAGAACCCATCCTGAAAATATTAAACCAAAGAGAAAGACAAAGATATTTCTAAATTTTGTTTTGAGGTCTTGTCTCAAGTAAAAGTCTTTTGCTTCTTTGAGTGCATCTATCACATTGTCTATGATATGGGTTTGGATCCATGTTGCAAGCACGGAGTCCAATAGCCATCGTTTAATGAGTAATATGATCGCTTGAAAGGCTGTAAGTCCCGCAATAAAAGAGACCATATGTAGTTCTGCAGCTAACCACATGGAGACGATACTTGTTTTAAAAACCAAGGCAACAGCAACCATATATCCCATGATCCACTGATAAGAAGTATCATGTGTATATTTGAGTAACGTAACAATTGTTACAGGAACAACGATAGCAATAAGCGCTTTGTATCGTCGTTTCATTTTTATGAGTTACATCTCGTCTGAAGAATCTGTGGTGTAAACACCTGTAAGCTTTTTCCAAATGATCGAAGCATTTAACCCAATCCAGATAAGAAGTCCTACACCAATGGTCGCAGCCCAGCCCGCTTGATCGAAGTCTGTAACATTGATAATATTATATTGTTGTAGGCCCCAGATAAATGAAGCGATAATGATCACAGAGATTATGGCACCATAAAATTTTAAACTTTGAAATATGGATTTTATTGCAAGTAGCCAAAGTGCCAGCATCATAAGTATACCAAATGGCTTGAATCCGGACAATATGTCATCGACATTTGAAATATAATGGATAAAGTGATGCCCTGTCGGATTCCATGTACCTATGGCAAGAGCCATAGACATGATGAGTGTGACCCACCATGCAAGATTGGTTACTTTTTTCCCACTTTTTGTGACAGATGTACTTGTTAATACATTTGGAATCATAGATGTACCTTTTTTAAAATATTATAGCCAAATATTTTTTAGCTATAATGTCATAATGAATGTGAGTGCATCACATAATTTAATAATGGAACGGAATAACACAAATGGAAATAAAATCAAAAAATGTAACGATCAATATAGGTGAAATTAATACACTTGAAGTCATGAGAGACACAGACTATGGGTACTTTCTTGAAGCCAAAGATGAAAATGAAGTACTACTCCCAAATGTTTATGTCATGGAAGATGAAATGCCTATGGGATCACTTATAGATGTTTTTGTCTATACGGACTCTGAAGATCGTCCTGTGGCTTCTACCAAGCTGCCTTATGCAAAACTTGGTGAATATGGATACTTCACGGTTGTAGATTATAAACCTTATGGGGCTTTTGTAAACTGGGGACTTCCTAAAGATCTTTTTGTACCACTGTCTCAACAAAAAGAACATTTTACTATAGGTAAAAAATACTTGTTGCGTATTTGTCTTGATGATCAGACAGGGAGACTCTTTGCCACTCAGAAAATAGGTAAATACTTCAACAGAGAGATGAAAGGGTTACACCAGAACAAAGTTTTAGATGCCATAATCTTAGCTAAAACACCACTGGGCTTTAAAGTGGTTGCGGATAATCAGTATGAAGGTATGCTTTTTAACAATGAGATATTTGAAACACTTCGTATAGGCGATCGTAAAAAAGTGTATGTTAAAAGTGTGAGAAAAGATTTTAAGCTTGATCTTTCGTTACAGCCTATAGGAAAAAAAGCAAAGATAGGTGAAGCAGAGGGTATCATCATCCAATTGCTCAAAGAAGGAGAAGGTACATTGCCTTTTACTTATAAAAGTGATGCAGATGAGATCAAAAAAACATTTGAAATGAGTAAGAAAAATTTTAAACGTACATTGACAGAACTTATTGAGAGTAAAAAGATACAATTAACAGACGATTCAATCGTATTATTATAAATTTAAAAAAAGGAAAAATTATGGAAATATCAGATTTATTGAAAATGGGTGCTTCACTGATACAGGGTAACAGTGATGATGCTACTACAGGACTAAACGTTGATGATATTGCAAAGGCATTAGATGGTCTTGTCGGAAATGGACAAGGTGGTGTAAATTTAGTGACTTTTGTAAGTGGACTAAGTGAAAATGGTCTGGGTGCGATAGTTGGTTCCTGGTTGGGACAAGGTGAAAATAAATCTATCTCAACTGACGACATCACAAAACTTTTAGGTTCAGATAAAGTGTCTGAATTTGCTTCAAGTTTGGGACTATCAGAAGATAGTGCACAGAGTGCTTTGGCTGATGTGATCCCTCAGGTAGTAGATAAAGCAACCTCAGGTGAAGGTGGCATCATGGATGAAATGTTAGCACAAGTAGGCGGACCTCAAGGTGCTATGGATATGCTAGGAAAGATGTTCCGTTAAACTCTTTAGATAGATAACTACCTAAAGTTATCTATTTATTGTATATCTTATTAAAACATGTTTTATAAGGTTTTCAATTCCCACTTATAGATTTATATTCAATAAACGTCCCTATAGCGAGAAACCTTATAAAATATGTTAAATTATAAGATTTCCATGTTAATAAATTATTTTATTATAATTGTTAGGTATTTTGTAAAAAGAGGAATAATATTAATTATTCTTATTATTATAATTACTATAAGTTATTATTAATATAACTTCTACTATACTTCGTCATAACAAAAAAATAAAAGGGTATAAAATGAAAAAATTTATCACAACATCAGTAGCAGTAGCTGCATTATTAACAAGCGTTCAGGCTGAGTCTGACTTTGACATGAATTCAATGGTTAAAGATATGAAAGAAGCTATGACTAGCATGAGTAAAGATGCTAAAGATTCTATGACATCTATGAAAGACGGAGCTGTTGAGACTTCTAAAAGTGCTGAAAGAACAGTAACAACTGTAAGTGCAGATGCTAAAGATTCAACTGTAAAAGTTTCTGATGATATGAAAGTAGTAGAAGTTGCAACTTCTAAAGATACAAGAGATACAGTAGTAGCTGTTTCAACAGATACAAAAGATGCATTGACTAACACAACGAAAGATCTTAAAGATTCTTCAACTGTAGCATCTAAAGAGATGAAAGATTCTACTATTGCTGTTTCTAAAGATTCTACAGATGCAGTTAAAACTGTTTCTAACGATTCAACTGCTTCAGTGAAAACTGTATCTACAAATGCAAGTGATGCAACTAAAACTGTTTCTAACGATTCAGCAGCATCAGTAAAAACAGTATCTACTGATTCTTCTGCTTCAGTAAAAACTGTATCTAATGATTCAGCAGCATCTGTAAAAACAGTATCTGAAACTACAAATGATTCAGTGAAAACAGTATCTAACGATACAAGAGACTCTATCAAGTCTACAAACGAAAGTGCACGTGACTCTGTAAAACAAGTTTCAACTGACACATCTGCTTCAGTGAAAACGGTTTCTGATAATGTAAACGATTCTACAAAGACTGTATTGGCTGATGTTGAAGCTTCTGCAGTACCAGCTAAAAGTGTTAAAAAATAATTTTAAACAACTAAAATTTCAAAGCAACTCTATTTAGAGTTGCTTTTTTATCTTCAATATTCTTTTTCATTTTAAATCATTATTAAGTTCCACTATTTTTTATAATGCTAGATTTGAAGAATCGTAAAAAAATAACTATAAAGTACCTAAGGAATCACAATGGTAAAAGATTTTTCAAAATTAGAAACTTTCTTGACCGTAGCAAGAGAAAGAAGTTTTTCTAAAGCATCGTCGAAACTAGGGATCACACAACCTGCAGTAACACAGAAAATAAAAGCTATAGAAAAGTATCTTGGATCCAGCACGATTGAGCGTAAAAAAAGTGGTCTTATACTTACTTCTGAAGGTGAGGCATTTTATAAAGTGGTGTCAAGACTGGAAAAAGAGATCTTAGCTTCAGAAAAAGATATGTTAAAAATAATCAATAAAAAAATGACTTTCAGACTAGGAGCATCCTATACTATAGGAACTTGTGTCATCCCAGGAGAATGTCTAAATGCAATGAGTAAATCAATCGATAATGATGTGAGTTTTAGTATAGACAAGAGTAGTGTCATTATAGAGAAACTGAAAGACAACAAGTTGGATGTAGGGCTGATAGAATCCCAAGTAATGGATAATGATCTTATGTATAAAGAGTGGATGGAAGACGAATTTGTACTAGTAAGTAATGTCCCCATTCCTAAAATTGTAAATACTGAAGATCTCTATGACTACAGTTGGGTTTTTCGTGAAGAATCATCCCCTGTAAAAAAAGCTGTCACAGAAGTGTTTGATGACCTTGGTGTCTCATGTAATAATTTTAATGTTCTCAGTGAAGTAAGTAATTCAACTGTTGTATTACAAACAATTAAAAAAAGTAAAAAAGTTAAGGAAAAACCAGTTGTTTCTGTGATTTCAAAGTATGCTATTGCAGATGAAGTGGCACAAGGTCAACTTTTTGAAGCAAGACTAAGTGGCTACCCAATGACACGTAAGTTTTACATTGTCTATTCAAAAGAGAATAAGCATGATCTTTATGTTGATAATGTAGTAGACTATTTATTA
Source organism: Sulfurovum sp. (assembly GCA_016744875.1). GTDB lineage: Bacteria > Campylobacterota > Campylobacteria > Campylobacterales > Sulfurovaceae > Sulfurovum. Next base: position 108,532 of record JADGDL010000001.1, on the reverse strand, counting down.
GCCGGGAATTGCTGATTTATTTTCTTATGCACACGTCAGATAGAATATAGGAATGATAGATAGATAATGTATGCACTTTATATAAATAAGAAAAATATAATATTATTTTTTGAGGACATAAGATAGACAACCTAATATACTTACGAGTGGGTATTAAAACTTTGAACGTTAAGAATCTTATTAAAAGCATGAATAAAAACTGTAAGTTAATCTAAAATAAAAACCTTATGAAATATATAAGGTTTTGAATCCAAATATTTTTTCTCTTTTTATGACAATCTGTCATATTTTTCTTATTCTTTTTAATACTTTGATAGAATACTATTAAAATTCTAGGATATTATGTGCGATACTTGTTCTTATTTTTTCTACCTTTATTTATTTTTTCAAAACCTTTTAAAGTTGCTACGTATAATGTAGAAAATCTTTTTGATGCAGAGTATATAGGTACAGAGTATGATGACTATAGAAAAAAGCATAACTGGACACAACGTATGGTTGAGATAAAGCTTAATCATGTGGCAGAGGTTATTTGTGACTTGGATGCAGATATACTGGGACTTCAGGAGATAGAAAACAGTAATATCTTAAAACAGTTAAAGACAAAACTCTCCCGTGTAGGATGTGGGTACAGATATTCTGCTATTAGCTCTAAAAAAAATGCACCTATACAAGTGGCGCTATTATCACGATTTCCTATTAAAAAACAAAAAGAGTTACAGGTGAGCTATTCGCCACTGGTACGTAACATACTTGAAGTTGAGATAGATGTGCATGGTGAATCTTTATGGATATTTGTAAATCATTGGAAGTCCAGGGCGTATCATGGGGTTGAGAGTAAACGGTTGAAATATGCAAAGGTACTGAAGAAACGTTTAGATTCATTGTCAGAGTCAAAACCCTACATTGTTCTAGGAGATTTCAATACAGACTATGATGCCCATTTAAGTCTTGAAAAAAAGATCAATGATACGAACGGAAGAACGGGACTACATGATATTTTGAATACAGCCAAAAATGGGAGACTTGTTACAGAATCCGATATGATTCAGGATCTTAGCGGATATCATTATACATTATGGAAAGAATTAGCTTTAGATCAGAGATGGAACACAAAGTTTTATGGTAAAAAAGGCACAGCAGACCATATTATCTTACCTCCTACACTCTTTGATAAAAAAGGCATCGAATATGTCAATAACTCTTTTAAAGTGTTTAGGAAATCATACCTTTTTACAAAACGCGGATACATCAACAGATGGCAGTATAAAAAAGGAAAACACAGAGGTAAAGGTTACTCTGACCATCTTCCTCTTTATGCTTATTTTGATAAAAAACCTTATATTGCGGGTGCAGATAAAATAGCTGTTCAGACAAAAAATGTTACAAAAAATATAGAATATTTCTACACTATAGAGACTTTGGAAAATGAAGTACGTCTTAATGATGCAGTTGTGATATGGAAGCATAAAAGAAATGCCATTATCAAACAGTCAAAAGAGGGCAGAGGTATTTTTCTCTTTGGCTCTGCTGGTGATATGGAAGTGGGTAAGAGATATGATTTACGAGTCAGAGCGATAAAAACCTATAAAGGTTTAAAAGAGTTAACACAGGTATATGTATTCAAAGAGAAAGGGGAAGAAGATATCTCACCTTATCTTTTACAACACACTGATCTGTTAAAAAAGATTTCATACAGACAAAATGAAGTCTTTATTGATCTTGTCGGGATTTATAAAAAGAGACATTTTTATGTTGAAGGACGAAAAACCCCCATCTATTTTAAAAATAAAAAAAGTACACTGCCCAATGGTGCAAAACTAAAGATACACAATGCACTTCTAGGGTATTATAAGAAGTTACAGTTAGTGGTCTACCGTACTAAAGATTTTACAATTTTGGAGAAATAGATGGAATATTATAGTTGGATTTTGGCGTTTCATGTAATGAGTTTTGTGTCATGGATGGCTGTGTTGTTTTACCTTCCAAGATTGTTTATTTATCATAGAGAGAATGCTGATACAAAAGCATTCACAGATGTTGTAGAGGTACAAGAATATAAACTATATAAATATATAGGTGTACCAGCGATGTGGGCGAGTATAATTACTGGCGCTGTCATGCTGTATTTGAATCCAGGTATTTTTTCATCTGGCGGGTGGATGCATGCAAAACTATTGGCATTGGTTTTTTTAATAGCGTACGATTATTCATTGGAGCGTATTCGTAAAATTCTTATAGATAATCCTCACTATAAAAGTTCTAAATATTTGAGATTCTATAATGAAGTACCGACATTACTTATGATATTTATCGTCATTATGGTGATTGTAAAACCTTTTTAACTCATTTGTGTTATAATCGTTTCATTAAAATTTAAGGAGTGACGTATGACGTTACCAGATATCACAGGTTATATACCAAAGGTTGAGTTACCTTTTGATATACCTATATTATTACACCCACTTGTTGTTCATTTTATGATTGCTGTTCCAGTAATTGTATTATTACTGGAACTTACAAACCTTATAACGAAAAAGAAAGCTGTTGGTGTTGTCTCTTTTGTGTTACTTCTTTTAGCCGTTATCTTATCTGTAGGTGCATACCTTACAGGACTTGTTGATGGGAAAGAAGGCTTTGAAGTATTGACAGAAGCTGGTAAGACAGAATTAGCAGAACATAAACTACTCGGAATTTATTTGTTATTGGCTTCTGTTGTAGTGTTATTATTTAAATTGCTGTCAGCGGCTATGAGCAGTGGTATTATGAAATCATTATATATTTTGGTTCTTATCGGATTTGTTGTTGCTATCTTTAATCAAGGTAAAGATGGTGGAGAGCTTGTGTATGAACATGGTATGAATGTTAAGCAGGTTAAAGCACTTGATGATAAAATATTTGACCTTGAAGAAGCACTTGAAGAAGCACAAGAAAAAATTGCAAAAGATGAGAAAAAAGTGGAAGAGACAGTTGCTCCTGTAGTTCCTCAACCTACACCTGAAGTGATCCAAGAAAAAACACCTGAAGTTCCTCAAGCAACACCTGAAGAGTCTACTCCTGTTGAAACGGTAGTTGATACTACACCGGCACCACAACAGTCAGTAGAAGCTGTAAAGACAGAAGTGAAAGAAGAACTTGTACCTTACACAGAACCTATACAGGTAGAACAAATGCCTGAAGCAGCACAACAGGTAAAAATACCTACACACTAAACCCTACGACCCACCATCTCCTGCTGGGTCATACTCAATCGTATATCTATCTTCATTTACTTTTGTTTTGAGATTTGAAAGGTATTTGGCCATCTCTATAGTTTGTTTCTCATCCATTGATTTTGCAAAAGAGACCATAATAAACCCTGAAGAAGAACGTACGATACCATTCTGTAGATCTTTGAGTCTTCTAAGTAATATTTCTTCTCTGACACCTTGTAGTCGAGGTGATGCACCAATACCTTCACCATACATACCATGGCAGCTATGACATGCATTTTGGAGGTAATAGGTTTCCATACTATCACTCCCAAAACCTAAGGAATATAAAGCTGTAAAAGAAAAGAAGATACGTTTTGATAATTGATTGATCTGTAGATACATAAAATAAGCCTTAATAGAGTATTTTTGCCAGATAGAGACCTTCTGGCGGTGCAAGTTTGGTTGTGTATTTATGATCACATGCTATCTGTTCTTGAAGTTGAATGAGTGACATCTCTCCTTTTGCACATTGCATAGCTGCATCCACCATCATGCGTACTTGTGAACGTAAAAATCCATTGGCCTGAAAATAGATGAAGTGGTATCCATTACGTTCTATATAATTGGTATAATAAATTTCACGAACAGTGGTGTGAGTGTCAGAACCTGTCTTATGAAAAAGTTCAAAATTGTGCTTTCCTTCAAAACATTTGAGTGCATGTTTGAGTAGGGTCGGATTGAATGGTTTGTAATAAGAGATATACTTTTGTTCAAAAACAGAAGGAGTAGTACTTTTGAAGACATAGCGATAGAGTCTTTTTTTAGCAGAGAAACGTGCATGAAAATCATCTTCAACCTTAGTGATCTGTTTAAATGAGATATCATGTAATTTACGATTTAAATTGAGTTTTAACTTTTTAAGATCAGACCAGAAATCAGGTATATCAAAATGAATGACTTGCCCGGATGCATGTACGCCAGTATCTGTTCTTCCTGAACCTATGATCTTGGAGTGTATCTGCAAAGAAGAAAGTGTTGTTTCTATAGCTGTACTAATGGTTTTTTTTGTAGATTTTTGTCGTTGAAATCCAAAATAAGCACTACCATCATAAGAAATAACTGATTTTACACGCATGCAAGTCTCTTAAAAGTATTTCGATACACGTTTTTTAAATAACCATTGTCCCAAAAGAGAAACAAGTACAACTATCAAAGATAAACTTATATAGCCTCCCCACTTCTCAAGAGAAGATGCGATGAGATAGAGAAAAAGTGTAGTTGAAAAAATAACAAGAAATGAATGATTCGTCTGATAACGAGGGTTGATCATGGTAAAAGAAGCAACAAGATACACAGACAGTAAAGGAATCAAACTAATAAAAATAAAAAACAGAGATCTATTCAGTCTTTTCGGATTGGTCTTTGCCTGACCCCAATAATCAGCGATACTCTCAAACTTATAGGCTGTTCGTTTAACACTGTCAAAAACTTCAAGGGTCTTATATTCAGCTTGTTGCAGCTTATCTTCCGAATAGGTATATCCATACCCTTCATTGAGGAGTAAGGATGTCACATCCTTGTTGTGTTTGAGCTCACCTGTTTGTGAGGAAAAAAACTGTTCATTATTTTTATCTGTACGGTTATAAATGACCATATCGTGGAATATATCTTCATTTTTCTCTTTGACATAGATGTAGTAGTCTCCAAATTTTTGTCCAAGTTTTCCTGCAACAATGTTGAGTTTTGCTTCAGCTTTTTTGTTGTCTCTAAAAGCTTTATAGTACTGTTTTGAAAGTGGCATTGCCAAAAAAGAGATACTGCCCAAAAGGAGAGAGAAAAGCACTCCAAGAAGTAGTAGGCTACGTAGTACCTTTTTAGCTTGAAGTCCAAGTGCATAGAGTGCGATAAGTTCGTTGTCCTGGGAAAGTTTCATAAGTACATTTGCTAAAGCAGCGATAAAGGATAAAGGTAAAGTATAAAAGACGATATCGGGGATAGAATAGCTGTACAGAGTAAGTAACTCAAGTAAAGAGATCTGTATTTTTGCAGTAAGTGCCGCAATTTTTACTAGATATACGAGGGATATAATAAGATAAAAAGGTAAAAATATCGTCAAAAATGCTTTTGTAAAGTTGGACGATATATACCCTTTGACATTAACCATAGATGATAGCTTCCAGTAGTTGTGTGGCTTGTGTATCATAAAGATAAACAATAAATGTAGCTAAAGCTAAAAAAGGAACAAAAGGTACACCTTTTTCACGATGAATAAGCGCAGGGACCATGGCTAAGATTGCTGAGAGAAAAATGGCAACAAAAAAGTTTGGAAATCCAAGAAGTGCTCCCATGGTACCCGCTACGATAACATCAGCTCCACCCATAGCCTGTTTACGTGCTATCAGTGCAGCCAGTTGTCCTATAAGATAAAGTCCTCCAGCTGCTGTTACAGCAAAGATAAGTCCTGAAATAAATTCGGGTTGTACCAATGCAAAAAGAAGGGCAGCAAAATTAACATTATCAGGTACGGCCATATATTTAAAGTCTATCATGACAAGGGCTAAGAGCGCAGCAAAAGAAGCTGCTACAAAAGGAAGATACCAGACAAGCCCAAGTTTAAAATAGAGTGCAACAAAAATCGTACCGGTAAGAAACTCTACAATGGGGTATTGTGCAGATATTTTAGCGTCACAAAAATAACATTTGCCTCTTAAGAACAACCAGGAAAAAATAGGGATATTGTGCCACCATTTTAAAGGCTTCTCACAACTTTGGCATTTTGATGAAGGAAAGACAATACTTTCGCCTTTGGGTATACGGTAAATAACCACATTTAAAAAAGAACCGATCATCGCTCCAAAGATAAATACAACTACTGCTATCTCTACACCTATAGTTTCTAACATTACAGACCTCCAAATCGTCTATTACGATTTTTATAACTACTTATTATTTTATCTAACTCTTCTGAAGTAAAGTCAGGCCAAAGTGTTTGGGTAAAAGTAAATTCACTGTAACTCAATTGCCATAACAGAAAATTTGAGATACGCTGTTCTCCTGAAGTTCTGATGAGAAGATCTATATCAGAGTAAGGTGTTTGCAAAGAAGAAGAGATATCCTCTTCCTTGATCTCTTGTTTACCTTCTTTGATGAGCTTGTTTACTGTATCAACAATTTCGGCACGTCCTCCATAGTTGAGGGCTAAGAGCTGAGTCAGATTTGTATGGTCTTTTGTAAGTTCTTCTGTCTCTTTAATACGCTTTTGCAAAGCTTGAGAAAACTGTGAAATATTACCGATCGCTTTAAAACGTACATTATGTTTTTGATATGTCTTTAACTCATTTTTAAGGTATTTGTCAAGAAGTTTCATTAGAAATTCTACCTCGAGCTTAGGGCGTTTCCAGTTTTCTGTACTGAAAGCATAAAAGGTAGCTGTTTCTATCGTCTTATGGGCAGCACAGTAGGTGGTAATACCTCGGATCGTTTCAGCACCTTTCTCATGCCCTTTTGTCCGTTTTTCTCCACGCTCTTGAGCCCATCTTCCATTGCCATCCATAATGATTGCTAAGTGTTTGAGTTGATTCTTACTCATTATCTAGTCACTTCCGCTCAATTTTTGTGCTTGAGAGAGGATCTTATGAGCAAGAGTAAGTTTGCCGTCACGTCCTAAAGAGACCTGTTCTTTGTTAGTAATGAAAGTAATTTCATTTGCGTCTCCACCAAAACTTGTAGCATCTTGAAGAAGGTTGTAACATACGGCATCCACCTGTTTTTTACTCAACAATGCAACTGCATTATTCAGTCCTTCTTGGCTATCCATTTCTGCTTTAAATGCCACAGTTTTAATACCTGTTTTGTCTATAGTTGATAGTATGTCTACAGTTTGTTTCAGTTCAACATTCCAATCTTCACCAATCGTGGACTTCTTGAGTTTACCTTCTTCCGGAAACTTAGGTGTAAAATCTGCAACCGCAGCTACCATGAACAAGTAAGGCTCTTTGTGTATAAGGTATTCCTTAGTATCATCCATAGAAGGATTTGATTTAGCAATACTCATGGCATCTTTGGTGTGTTCAAAAAGTTCTGCAGCATCTTCAAAATCAACAGTATCAATACTCAAAGGTAGTCCTTCATTTCCCATAGATGTGATGTAATAGACATCTGCACCTTTCAAATAGAGAGAAAGGCAAAGTGCTTTTGCCATTTTCCCAGAAGAGAAATTGGAGATGTAACGTACTTCATCTATTTTTTCTCTGCTGCCTCCACCAGTGACTACGATGCGTCTGTCTTCCCAAAAATCTTCTTTGAGTAGTGCTTTTGCTGTCTCAAAAAATATTTCGGAAGGCTCTGCCAAAGCACCATTACCCAAGTCCCCACATGCGAGTATTTTCTCTTGAGGTTGTATGATCGCATAGTTATGAGAAGCAAGTATCTTAATGCTTTCATGGGTGTGCTGATTTATAAGCATCTGTGTATTGGCTGCAGGTGCCACGAGCATTTTCCCTTTAAAAGCAAGTACGGTTTGGGTAAGGATATTGTCTGCGATCCCTTTTGAAAGTTTATTGAGCGTATTTGCTGTAGCGGGAGCTACAATGAACACATCACATTTTTTAGCGATATCTATATGATTAAGCTCTGAACTCCAAGACTCAGATGATTCTGTCAGTACAGGATTACGTGTCAATGCTTCAAAAGTGAGTGCTGAGACAAAACGTTCTGCAGAGCTTGTCATCACTACATGTACCTTGGCTCCCGCTTTGATGAAAAGACGAGCCAAGTCACATGCTTTATAGGCTGAGATACTTCCAGTTACTCCTAGAAGAACAGATTTTCCATTTAAATCAATTTGCATCTTATTTCCTACTCTGCTTCTTTGCCAAAAAATTTATAGAAAAAGTTTTTGATCGTTTTCATAGGTGCTCGTGAAATTGCAAGTTCACCTTGTGCTACGTTTTTATTGATGGTCGAACCTGCTGCGATGATCACATCATCGGCAATGGTTACTGGAGCAACAAGTTGTGTATCTGAACCAACAAATACATTTTTACCGATGGTTGTCTGGTATTTATTTTTCCCGTCATAGTTACAGGTAATGACACCCGCACCAATATTTGAGCCTTCATCTATCATTGCATCACCTATATATGCCAAGTGTCCGGCTTTTACACCAGTCAGTGTAGACTTTTTTACTTCTACAAAGTTTCCTATATGCGTATCTACAAGTTTAGAATTTGGTCTCACTCTTCCCATAGGTCCTATATCTGAATTCTCAACATGAGCGTCTTCTACTACTGAATGTGTTTTAATGTGTGATGAGATAATGCGGGAATCACCTTGAATACTCACACCATTTTCCAGCATACATTCACCCTCAAAAGTGGCACGCGAATCTATATAAATTGTTTCAGGGAGACGCATACTCACGCCTGCTTTCATCCATTCTGTTTTGATGCGTCTTTGGAGTATTTCTTCTGCATGTGCGAGGTCAAGTTTGGAATTCACCCCTTTAAATTCTTCTTCTTCTACATAGATAGGGTGTATGTTCTTACCTTCATCTACAGCCATTTTGACAATATCAGTAAGATAGTACTCTTCTTGGGCATTATTATTGTCAAGTGCAGGTATGTATCGTTCAAGTAAACTTGTATTGACTGCGTAGATACCGGCATTTACTGTTTGTGTAAGAAGTTGTGAGGGGTTACAATCTTTTTGTTCTACGATCTCTAAAACGTTTTCATTTTCTATAATAACACGTCCGTATCCTGTGGGATCTTCAAGTCTTATCACTGACATGTTTATATCTGCATCTCCACTGGTAAGTGCAAGTAGTGAGTCTTTGGTAATGAGAGGCATGTCCCCGTTTAAGATCAGTGTACGTTCGTGTATCGTCTTGACACCTTTCATCGCACCGCCGGTCCCGGGAAACTGCTCTGCATCTTGCATATGAAAATGTACGCCGGTGTACTGTTTTTCTATCTCACTTTGAATACGCCCAGCTTGATGGTAGAGTACGACAGTAATGTCATCAGATATCTCCTGTGCTGCATCTATAGCATGAAATAACATGGATTTTCCAGAAATCTCATGAAGTACTTTCGGCGTAGTAGATTTCATACGCGTACCTTGACCCGCTGCGAGTATAACAACACTTATAGACATAATTTTGCACCTTTACGATAAAATACGAAATTAGAACCATCTGAATGGTCCTTTTAATATTGCGATTATATCTAAATGAATTTAAAGGTGTGAAATTTGAACTGTAAACATTTTGGGAGTTGTGGCTCATGTGGGCTTTTTGATACTTCTTATGAAGAACAACTAAAACAGAAAGAAATTCATGTATCGGCACTGTTAGCACCCTTTTATACTGACAAACTGGAAGTGTTTGATTCTCCATCATCACATTACAGAGCAAGATCAGAGTTTCGTATATGGCATGAGGGTGACAGATGTGATTATGCTATGAGTAAACTGCCAGTTGGCGGTATCCGTGAAAAAGGTGCTATCAATATCAGTGAATGTCCTAAAGTTATTGAACCCATAGAAAAACGTATGTGGAAACTGTTGGAAAAGATCAATGCTTCTACTGAAGTATTAAAGAAACGTTTATTTGCTGTAGAGTTTTTGGCAACCACTACAGATGAATGTCTTATTACGATGTTATATCATAGAAAATTGGATGATACATGGTCTGTGGAAGCAAAACTTCTGGAAAGTGAACTAAACTGTAAGATCATGGGTAGAAGCCGTAAACAAAAAGTGATACTTTCTGATGAATTCGTGACAGAAAAACTGCTTATTGATGGAAAAACCTTTACCTATGTAGAGTATGAAAGTGGCTTTACACAGCCAAACCCTGTGGTAAATGTGAAAATGATAGAGTGGGCTATTAAGCAAGCCAAAACCATAGGCTATGGTGACTTTCTAGAGTCTTACTGTGGATTAGGAAATTTTACACTTCCTCTTTCTCATTATTTTGATAAAGTATTGGCTACAGAGATAAGTAAACGTTCTATTCATGCAGCACTTGAAAATTGTGAACTGAACGCTGTGAATAACATCACCTTCGCAAGATTAGCCTCAGAAGAGATGACAGAAGCATTGAATGGGGGAAGAGAGTTTTCTCGTTTAAGAGATATAGATCTAAAATCTTATGATTTTTCTACAGTACTTGTTGACCCGCCTCGTGCAGGGCTAGATGAAGGTACGATAGACCTTATTTCAAATATAGAGAATATCATCTATATTTCCTGTAACCCTGAAACATTGGCAAGAGATCTAAAAACACTCTGTCAGACACATACTGTCAAAGAAGCAGCAATGTATGATCAGTTTCCTCATACATCACATGTAGAATCAGGTGTATTTCTCCGTAAAAAATAGTCCTCATTAATATATGCTTGAATTTAAAAGACGACTAGTCGTATGAGCCAACTGCTGAAGTTGTCATAGCGACAGCGTAGTATGGAGAGCTTTGCTTAACATACGTCCTATTAATTAAATAGCATTCTATGTTCTATCATTGCACAGTAGTTCTGCACAACATTGATACCTGCATCTTTTACACGTTGGGCAGCATCATTATTGATCAGTTCAAGTTGTGTCCAGTACGTTTTGACATCACCACGCGCAATGACAGCATCTGCTATGGCATCTAGTGCAGCAGGTTTTCTAAAAACGACTACCATGTCTACAGGTTCATCTATTTCAGCCAGACTTCTATAGACCTTTTGACCTAATATCTCATCATATTTAGGATAGATCGGAATCATTTTATACCCTACATCTCTTAGATATTCAGCTACATGATTGCTTGCTTTTGTGTTGTCTGGAGATACACCTACAACCGCAATGGTCTTAGCCTCTTCAAAATATTTTTTCATCTCTTCCGAGTTAGAATTCACTCTTGGTAATTCACATTCCATCTTATCTATCCTTTTTAGGGCACATCTAATAAGCCCATATACTCATAACATCATTAGCTTTTGTCTAGGCTAGGCACTCTGTTGAAGTCCTAGCCATAGCTAAGTCGAAAAAGAGTAACAACGTATAGACAAAAGCTAGTGATGCCCAAAGGGTGAGGGTTGTAAACGCAATCTTTCACAAGATACTTACTTCATCTTAGCTATGGCTAGGATTTGAAAGTATCTTGCAAAATCTTACATTTACAAAACCCATTATGCGTATATGGGCTTATTAGATGTGCTCGTATGTTATAATTGCCCCAATTATTACCTAGGAAAGATAATGTTAGACTTAAACAACATACAAAAAGCTTATGATAGAGTATCAAGTGTTGCACATCGTACCCCTTTTACTTTTGCCCCTATTTTAAGTCAGTTGAGTGGCTATGAAGTTTACTTGAAAAAGGAAAATCTTCAGCGTACAGGAGCATTTAAACTGAGAGGTGCTTTCAATAAAATAGCAACACTTATAGAAGATGCAAAGGCATCTGAAAATGAACTGGGTGGTGTAGTTGCTGCATCTGCTGGTAACCATGCGCAAGGTGTCGCTTTTACTGCAAAACATTTTAACATTGAAGCAACTATTATTATGCCAGAGTCAACACCACTTACAAAAGTACTTGGTGTAAAAGAGTTTGGAGCCAACGTTATACTCCATGGAAGCAACTATGACGAAGCATATGCGTATGCAGTAACCTTTGGTAAAAAAAATAGTTATACTTTTGTACACCCTTTTGAAGATGATGAAGTGATGGCAGGACAGGGAACTGTGGCACTGGAAATGTTTGAAGATCATACAGATCTAGATGCTATTGTTGTACCAGTAGGTGGAGGTGGACTTATCTCCGGTATGGCAGTCGCTAGTAAAGAAATGTATCCAGATACTAAAGTTATCGCCGTTTCTGCAGCAGGGGCACCTGCAATGAAAAAATCATTTGATGCAAAAACAGCCATAGATACTACATCAGTAAGAACGATAGCAGATGGTATAGCAGTACGTGACACCTCTTCCATTACGTTGGAACACATATTGAAACATGTAGATGTGTTTGAATCTGTATGTGAAGATGAGATCGCCTCAGCCATTCTCTTTTTACTTGAAAAACAAAAAGTACTTGTAGAAGGTGCAGGAGCAGTAGGTGTCGCAGCACTCTTACACGGAAAGATAGACCTTCCTAAAGATTCTAAAATAGGGGTTGTTCTAAGTGGTGGTAACATAGACGTCACAATGCTTTCTCTCATTATAGAGAAGGGACTTATGAAATCAGCACGTAAAATGAAACTGCTTGTTACCCTTATAGATAAACCGGGTTCACTCCAGTCATTTACTCAGATCCTTACAGATATCAGTGCGAACATTGTACAGATAGGGTATGACAGAACGTCTACAGACCTTGAGTTTGGTGATGCCCATGTATCTGTATCATTGGAGACAAAAGGTGTGGAACATCAGGAACAGATACGTATCGAGTTAAAAAAGGGTGGCTTTTCTTTTAAAGAAGAACATTAATGATAGCCATAGATCTAGGTTCCAATTCTTTACGTGTATTGGAGTATGATTGTAATACTTCCAAACAAATATCTGCTTATGAAAAAGTAGTCAAAACAGCAGACGGTTTAGCCCAATCTGGTTTGATCAATGATAATGCCATCAAAAGAGTGATAACTGCGATCAAAGAAATGAAAAGTAAGGTTGACTTTTCTTCTCACCTTGTAAAAGCAGTGACAACAGAGGCCGTAAGACGGGCTTCCAATTCTGATGAAGTATTGGCACGTATTAAAAAAGAGACAGGTGTAGTATTTGATATTATTTTAGGAGATGAAGAAGCAAGATTAACATTGCTTGCAGTCAAAAATAGACTGACTAAACTTCAATATGCCTCAGAGTCCTTTGTGCTCGTAGATATAGGTGGAGGTTCTACTGAACTTATATTTCATTATGGTTCTGAAACTATTTCTAAAAGTTTCCCTGTAGGTATCGTGACTATCGCACAGAGCTATGAAGATTTGAACAATATCCAAAAGGCTCTCCCTAAAGAGATGGTTGATATGGAAATGTTCTGTGCAGAAGTTTATGACACTAAAGGAAAACCCAGTTCTTTTGTAGCCACGGCAGGTACACCTACTACAGTAGCAGCTATGAAGCTTGGGTTTAACTATGAAACGTATGATGCTGCTAAGATAAACGGTACATCGTTACAAAAAGATGAACTGGATTTTTATCTCAAAAAGCTTCTTTCTTTAGCTTTTGAAGAACGTGAAATTGCAGTAGGTACAGGACGCTCCGATCTTATAGCAGCAGGTATTCTCATTTATAAACAACTCTATACTCTGTTGGAGTTTAATACATGCGTAGTTGTGGATGATGGGCTTCGTGAGGGTGTGGCACTTGAAATGTGCCATAATTTATAGTCTTATAATCTTTTTTAGCTATAATCAAAAAAAATATTTTAATGGAGTGTGTAATGGGACAAATGTCTGGTGCACAAATGGTGTGTGAAGCGATCATCGCTGAGGGTGTTAAAACCGTATTCGGTTACCCTGGTGGGGCTATCATGCACGTTTATGATGAAATTTACAAGCAAGAGGGGTTCGAGCATATCTTGAACCGTCACGAACAGGCTTCTGTACATGCAGCTGATGGATATGCAAGAGCAACAGGTGAAGTAGGGGTAGCTATGGTTACTTCCGGACCTGGGTTTACTAATGCAGTGACAGGATTGGCTACAGCATATATGGACTCCATTCCTTTGGTTGTCATATCGGGGCAGGTACCATCACAACTTATTGGTACTGATGGATTTCAGGAGATAGACGCAGTGGGTATCTCACGTCCGTGTACGAAACATAACTTTCTGGTCCGTTCATTGGAAGAGCTTCCTCGTTTACTTAAAGAAGCATTTTATATCGCACGTTCAGGAAGACCGGGACCGGTCCTTATCGATATTCCTAAAGACATCACTGTGGACATTGGTGAATTTATTTATCCTGACTCTGTCAATATACCAACCTATAAACCAACCTATAAAGGTAATAACAGACAGATAGACAAAGCAGTTGAAGCGATAAAGTCTGCAAAGAAGCCATTACTGTATATCGGCGGCGGTGTTGTACTTTCAAATGCCTATGAACTTGTAAGAGAATTGGCAAAAAAGACGCAGATACCAGCGGTTGAAACACTCATGGCAAGAGGTGTATTGGGTGCGAAAAACCCTTTACTTCTTGGTATGCTAGGTATGCATGGTAATTACTCATCCAATATGGCGATGTCTGAGACGGATCTTGTGATATCACTTGGTGCAAGATTTGATGACAGAGTAACAGGTAAACTTTCAGAATTTGCAAAATATGCAGATATCATACATGTAGATATAGACGCATCGAACATAGGTAAATTAGTAAATGTTGATTTTCCTATTGTTGGTGATATCACTGAAGTTGTGACGAAAATGTTAGAACAACTAAATGATGTAGATCCCGATAGATACGAAGCATGGAGAGGCATACTGAAGCGTTATGATGAACTTCATCCACAGTCTTTTGTAGATTCTGATGAAGTTATTAAACCACAATGGGCTATAGAACGTATTGGTGAGCTTATAGGTGAAGATGCTATTATCACTTCAGATGTTGGTCAGCACCAAATGTGGGCAGCACAACACTATCCGTTTGACAGACCTCGTCAATGGATCAATTCTGGTGGTCTGGGAACGATGGGCTTTGGTTTCCCTGCAGCACTTGGTGCAAAAAGAGCCTTTCCTGAAAAAACAGTTGTTAATGTAACAGGTGATGGTTCCATACTTATGAATATGCAAGAGTTGGTTACGGCATCTGAGTATAAGATACCAGTGATCAATCTCATCCTGAACAACCATTTTTTAGGAATGGTAAGACAGTGGCAAACATTTTTCTATGAAAAGCGTTATTCTGAGACAGATCTGACATTCCAGCCAAATTGGAAAGCACTGGCAGAAGCATGTGGTGGTATCGGGTATGATGTTACAACTAAAGCGGAGTTTGATGCAGCCATTAAAGATGCTATAGAACAAGATAAAGTTTGTTTTATGAATGTTGCAGTAAATCGTTTTGAAGATGTACTTCCAATGGTACCGTCAGGTGGAGCACTCTTTAACATGATGTTACCACAGAAAACACAAGGGGAGGCGAAATAATGACAAATGCAATCAACGAAAGACGTGTTGTTTCCGTCATAGTCCTCAATGAAAGTTCTGTACTTGCACGTATAACAGCATTATTTGCTGGACGTGGGTACAACATCGAGTCTTTGACCGTTGCACCTATACCAGACTCAGATATGTCACATATTACGATAGCTACTAATGGATCAGCAAAAGTGATGGAACAGATCACCAAGCAGCTTCATAAGCTCATTCCTGTTTACAAAGTTATTGAGCATGAAGAGATGGTAGAAAAAGAGATGGTTTTGGTAAAATTCCCAATCGCTGAGAGTTTAGCAGATATCTCTGTACTTTCTGCTGCATATAATGGTGGTGTAGTCAATGTAGGTCAAGAGATGATCATCGTAATGGTGGCCGATGAACCAAAACGTGTAAAACATTTTATAGAAGCAGCACAGCGTTACAATCCGTGTGAGGTTGTTCGTGGTGGTGTGGTTGCTATCGAAAGATAACTCTATGAACATTACGTGAAAATGAGCAAAACTCATTTTCACTACGCTAACGCTGAGTTCTCTTCAGTAGAGTGTTCACGCGACTAGTCGCTCAATATCACTCTATATGAGAATGATCACTTATTGTATAAAAAAGGACTCTCCTTATGACTTACAAACTCTCCCAAATTACAAAAGAAATTAATGTAGACTTTAATGATCCCGATCTTGATATAGATGGTATACATACCTTGAGTGAGGCAACTTCGGCGCAACTCTCATTTTTTACAGATAGTAAATATGCCTCACAACTTAAAGATACAAAAGCCGCTGCAGTACTCATCGATGAAAAACATGCAAATCTTTTACCTTCAACTACTATAGCACTTATTACAGATGAAGCTTATCTAAAACTGGCACTTGCATCGAAATTTTTTGCACATAAATTAGTGACAAAAGGTACAGATCCCGTAATGGGAAAAGAGTGTGATATAGATAAGCACGTACGTTTTGGTGTGAATGTCACACTTGGTGATAATGTTACCATTATGGCAGGATGTTATGTGGGTGACAATGTAGTTATCGGTTCAGATACCTTACTGCACCCGAATGTAACACTTTACCATGGTACAAAAGTAGGTGAACGATGTATCGTCCATGCAGGTACGGTCATTGGGTGTGATGGGTACGGTTTTGCTCATACAAAACTGGGAGAACATGTAAAGATCTATCAGAATGGTAATGCCATTGTGGAAGATGATGTTGAAATAGGGGCGAACTGTAGCATAGACAGGGCAGTATTTGGTACTACGTATATACGTAAAGGCACAAAACTTGACAACCTGATACAGATCGCACATAACTGTGATGTAGGAGAACATACACTATGTGCTGCACAAGTAGGGCTTGCCGGTTCTACGACTTTAGGTAGAAATGTTGTAATGGGTGGACAGAGTGCCACGGCAGGACACTTAGAAGTAGGTGCATTCGCTACCATAGCAGGTAAAGGTGGAGTAACTAAATCACTTGAAGGTGGAAAAACTTACGCAGGATTCCCAGCTATAGACCATAAAATGTGGCTACGTATGCAGGCAAAAATGGCAGGTTTATTAAAACGTAAAAAATAGTACATAAATTGTGATATAATCAATTTTCATTAAAAAAATAAAAGGAAATATAATGAGCGGAACAGTAACAAAAATAGATGAGATGACATTAAGTGGTACAAAAGACGGAAAGATCAGTATCTCAACAGTAGCACAGCCTTACGGCCCTAAGAGTGAATCTGTAGCAAGTATTGGGATTTCTCTTCAAGCAGGTGCAGAAGAGCCGGATTGGAAAGTACATATTCCTAAAGCAAACATCGATGCAGTAATCGCAGCATTGCAAGAGGCTCAAAAAAGTCTATAGTTTAAAATGTTCTAGAATGGTATGTTAACCATTTTAGAACTCATCATGTTTCATCACTTTATAGGAATCTAAAGCTCTCTGCATAGAATCAGGATCGGGAATTTTTCTTCCTGCGATATACCCTACAATTTCACCGTTATCATCAAGCTTTGGTTTTATCCAGACAACAACAAGATAATATTTACCCTCATTTGTCATATTTTTAACAAAACCTTCCCAGTAATTTCCACCTTTGATAGTTTCCCACATACCTTTAAAAGCAGCTTTTGGCATATCTGGATGTCTATTGATATTGTGTGGGGAACCTATAAGTTCTTCTTTTGTGTACCCCGTGAGGTTTCTGAACTTACGGTTGGCATAGGTGATGATTCCTGCTGTATCTGTCTCAGTGATCATTACACCACCATCAAATGGAACTTCTTCGTCTATAGGATCAGGCTTAGTGATCTCTTTACCGGTTTTAATATTTTTAATTGTTTGTCCCATATGTTCTCCATGCATCAAGTGTGATGATTATATTGTATTAAAAGTTGTATTAGGACAGAAAGTATAATCAATATTATACGATTGGTAATTTGGCTATCTTCGTGAGACCCATAACTTTCTGTCCCCACTTCACAGTGAGTTTAGCTTTTCTATAGTTAATTATAATTAATAATGATTAGAAAAACCTTGATATTGGTTATCTATTTGTGAATACGCATTAAATCAGAGTTTTTCATAGCAACTTTGCTACAATACCATATTAACATATAAGGGGTAGTTTTTGTCTATTACAGAAACCATTAGATCACTTTTAGAACAACGTATCCTTGTTATCGATGGTGCCATGGGTACACAGATACAAGACTTGGATGTACCAGCTGATGCTTGGATAGATGATAAGGGTGTGGACCAGGAAGGGTGTAATGAATTACTTAATCATTCAGCCCCTGAGCTGATAGGGCGCATACATAAACGTTATGCAATGGCTGGAGCAGATCTTCTTAAGACAAATACTTTTGGGACCATGCCTTGGGTCCTTGATGAATACCAAATGGGCGAACGTGCCTATGAACTCTCCAGAAAAGGTGCTGAAATTGTTAGCGAGATATGTGATGAATATGCTACAGATGAATCACCAAAGTTTGTTCTGGGTTCCATAGGTCCAGGAACAAAACTACCAAGTCTCGGACACATTCATTATGATGAGATGTATGAAGGGTATAAGCTTTGTGCTTTAGGTCTCATCGATGGCGGTTGTGATGTTTTTTTACTCGAGACATGTCAAGATCCACTTCAAATAAAAGCAGCTCTTCATGCTTGTGAAGCTGCAAATATTGAGAGAGATATAAAACTTCCTATTATGGTATCGGTGACTATCGAACTTTCAGGTTCTATGCTTATAGGTACGAATGCTGAGACGATCGTAACTATCTTGGAACCTTTTGACATACTCTCATTAGGTTTTAATTGTGGTACCGGACCAGACCAAGTAAAAAAACATTTAAAAACATTAAGTACACTGTGTGCTATCCCTATTTCTGTACATGCTAATGCAGGACTTCCTCAAAATAAAGGAGGATATACCTATTATCCTATGGGACCAGATGAATTTACTGCAAAACAGTTAGAGTTTACTGACTTTGATGGTGTGAGTTTTCTTGGTGGGTGTTGTGGAACAACGCCTCAACATATACAGGCACTTAAAAAAGCAGTTGAAGTCTTAGAACCTAAAAAGCCAAGCGGTATTTTAGAACCAAGTATCGCATCGCTTTTTAATACAACAGAACTTTTTCAAGAACCTGCACCGCTTCTTATAGGAGAACGCTCCAACTCAACCGGTTCTAAAGCTTTTAGAGAACTGATTATTGCTTCGGATTATGAGGGTACACTTACAGTTGGGCAAGCACAAGTACGTGATGGTGCTCACTGTTTAGATGTTAACGTGGAATTCGCAGGTCGTGATGGTGCAGTAGATATGAAAGCTATTATGGAGCTTTACAATCAAAAGATCCCTTTGCCCTTGATGCCTGATGCTACCCGTGTCAACACAATGGAAGAAGGTCTTAAATGTATTGGTGGTAAGCCCATCATTAACTCAGTGAATCTTGAAGATGGAGAAGAAAAGTTCCATGCTATTTGTAAATTGGCGAAGAAGTATGGTACTGCACTGGTATGTCTGACCATTGATGAAGTAGGGATGGCAAAGACAAAGGAAGACAAGGTGTCTCAAGCAGAACGTATGTATGACATGGCAGTCAATGGGCATGGTATAGACCCAAGAAATCTCATTTTTGATACGCTTACATTTACTGTAGGTTCAGGTGATCTAGAATACCGTGACGCAGCCATTCAGACTTTAGAAGCTATACGTGAATTACATATTAGACACCCTGAAGTAGGTTCGACACTGGGTCTATCCAACATTTCGTTTGGGCTTGATGTAAATGCTAGGCGTTACCTAAACTCTGTCTTCTTGCATCATTGTTTACAAGCAGGACTTACGACAGTGATCATCAATGTGAAGCATATTATCCCATTGGCAAAAATGAGTGATATGGATCGTGAGATCTGTGAGGAGCTGCTTTTTACTCCAGATGATAACTCACTCTTTAAGTTCATTGAACATTTCTCAGATGTGAGCATCGATGATGAAGCAAATGATGAAGCCTATGAAGCTATGAGCAATAAAGAGAAAATAGCCCAACTCTTACTTGATGGAGATAAAGAGCGTATGATACCACTGGTTGAAGAGGCACGTAAGGAGATACACCCTGATACTATTGTTAATGAGATACTCATTGATGCAATGAAAGTGGTTGGTGAGCTTTTTGGTTCAGGACAGATGCAGTTGCCGTTTGTACTCCAATCTGCTGAAACGATGAAAACAACTGTGGATTATCTAAACCCACACCTGACAAAACAGGAAAAAGCGACAGATACGACTCTGGTCATAGGTACGGTTAGAGGTGATGTGCATGATGTAGGGAAAAACCTTGTAGATATCATACTCTCCAATAACGGCTTTAAGGTGGTGAATGTAGGGATAAAAACAGACTTGCAAGAGTACCTTGATGTTGTAGAAAATCAACCTATTCAAGCTATAGGCATGTCTGGACTTTTGGTGAAATCAACAGCTGTAATGAAAGACAATCTTGAAGCGATGGCAGAAATGGGCATGAGCATTCCTGTGCTTTTGGGCGGAGCAGCACTGACTCGTAGTTTTGTCGATGACTTTTGTCGTCCTATCTATAAAGGGCCTATTTTTTATTGTCGTGATGCCTTTGATGGGGTCATAGCTATGTCTCGAATTGAAAAATATAACGAAGACGACAGTGTAGGGCTAGATACCCGAATGGCTGGAGATATGAAAGAACGTGTAGAAAAAGTTAAAAAAGAGATTGTCATTCCTCCTTTTTCAGAGTTGAAAATGCCAGAGTCTCAAGCTGTTCCGACACCACCATTTTGGGGTAGACGCGTACTTCAAAAAAATGATCTTGATCTAGAGATGATCTTTAACTGGGTGAATCAGAAAACGGTGATCAAAATGCACTGGGGATATAAGTCTAAGGGTATGACTAAAGAGGAGTATCAAAAACTTCTTGATAAAACAGTCTATCCAGCGTATGAACGCTTGAAACGTGAATTTATAGACAAAGATCTTTTTGATCCGACCATCATTTATGGGTATTATCCTTGTAGATCTAACGATCAGGAGTTATACATCTTCGATGAGTCTGAAGGATGGAATGTTGATGTCAATGCCAATGGTGAACCTTTAGACAAAGCTATAGGTAGAGCAGTAGGTACTTTCTCTTTTCCAAGACAAGGCAGAAAACCTCACAGAGCACTTTCTGACTTCTTTCATCATGAAAGACATGATGTGATGCCTTTAACCTGTGTAAGTGCAGGGTCAAAGTTCTCAGCGTATGAAAAAGAACTTTACGATGCGGGTAAATACCTGGAGTACAACATGGTGCACGGTTTCTCTGTAGAACTGGCAGAAGCCTTGGCTGAAGTAGCACACAAGCAGATACGTCTTGACCTAAATATCGCAGACAATGAAGGTGGCTCATTGCGTGATGTGCGTATGAACCGTTATCATGGTGCGAGATATTCGTTTGGATATCCAGCATGTCCGGACTTGGAACAGAGTAGGTTGATCTTTGATCTGTTAAAGCCTGAAGAGTTTGGCATAGAACTTTCTGAGACGTTCCAGATACATCCGGAACAAAGTACTACGGCACTTGTAGTGCATCACTCTAAAGCTACGTATTATTCAGTTTAATGTGAGAGTTGAGGTTTTAAACCTCATACTCAAACACATTAAGACAAGCTTTGCGGCTATTTAGAAATACCGTACTTTTCACCATAATTCTCTACTACAAAGTCTATGTCTTTATCTCCACGACCTGAGAGATTTATAAGTATAGTTCCTACATTTGGCTCTTTGGCTAACTTTAAAGCATATGCGACTGCATGTGCTGATTCAACAGCAGGGATAATACCTTCTTCTCTTGAGAGTTCAAAAAATGCATCTATGGCTTCTGTATCATTGATAGCTGCATAGTTCACACGTCCCAGATCTTTGAGGTAGGCATGTTGTGGACCAACTGATGGATAATCAAGACCAGATGCTACAGAGTGAACCGCTTCTGGTTCTCCTGCCTCATTCTGAAGCATATATGATTTAAAACCATGCATCACTCCCGGCGTACCTTTTGTCATGGTTGCTGCGTGTTCTCCAATGGTCTCTAAATCTCTACCAGAAGGTTCAACACCATACATAGCAACATCTTTGTCATCCATAAATGCTGTGAAGAGTCCAAGTGCGTTTGAACCTCCACCTACACAGGCTACTAAATTATCTGGAAGTTTACCGGTCATTTGTACAAATTGCTCTTTTGCTTCTACACCTACGATGGATTGGAAGTCTCTTACCATACCAGGGAAGGGATGTGGTCCTACAACTGAACCAATGGCATAAAACTGTGTTACAGGATCTCCTAAATAGGCTTCAAAAGCTGCATCTACGGCTTCTTTAAGTGTTTTTAACCCATGCGTCGCAGGAATGACTTTTGCTCCAAGGATATGCATACGTACAACATTTGGATGTTCTTTCGCCATATCGACTTCACCCATATAAATGTCACATTCAAGACCAACCAATGCGGCAGCTGTTGCCAGTGCTACACCGTGTTGACCTGCACCAGTCTCCGCGATAAGTTTTTTCTTACCCATTTTTTTAGCAAGTAAGGCTTCCCCTAAACAGTGGTTTATTTTATGTGCACCTGTATGGTTCAGGTCTTCTCTTTTAAGGTAAATATCTGCTCCGTATTTTTCTGAGAGATGTTTTGCATGAAATATCGGACTAGGTCGTCCTACATAATGTTGATACAAAGATGCAAGTTCATTTAAAAAATCCGGGTCTTTTCGAATATCTTCATATGAGGATGTGATCTCATCCATTATCGTTTGAAGTTGAGGAGGAATAAAAGCGCCTCCATATTCTCCAAAGTAACCTTTTTCATCTGGTAATGTAGAATTAAATATATTTTTTGGCACTAAAAATCCTTTTAAATAATATGATGGAATTATTGTACATTAAAAGACTTTTTGAGTGACTGAATAGGTATTATATGTTAAAATACTTTAAATGAAAAATAGAGAAAATATTTGAATATAGTGGATAATTTTAGACTGTGTGATCAAATGATAAAGGAAAAACTATGAACTACCCAAAATTCCCTGAAGCGTGTAATTCGTTACTAAGTAAACATCTTACTCCAGATATTTTTGAAGCACTTAAAGATAAAGAGACATCAAACGGGTTTACATTGGAGCAGGCGATCAATTCAGGTGTAGAAAACTTCGACAGTGGCATCGGTGTCTATGCCGGGGATAAAGAGTCATATAGTGTTTTTGGGGCACTTTTAGATCCTATTATTGAAGAGTACCATGGATTTAGCAAAGAGGATTCACACCAAAGTAATATGAATACCGATGATCTTAATGCACCAAATCCTGATCCTGAAGGGAAATTCATTGTATCTACCCGTATCCGTGTTGGGCGTAATATGGACAATATGCCTTTAGGACCTGCGATTTCAAAAAAACAGCGTGATCAGGTTGAAGAGAGTGTGGTTGAAGGGCTAAATACCCTTGAAGGTGAGTTGGAGGGGAATTATTATCCACTTCTTGGCATGTCAAAAGAAGTACAAGATGATTTGATAAAAGATCACTTTTTATTTAAAGAGGGTGACCGTTTCCTGGATGCAGCAGGGCTAAATCATAACTGGCCCCACGGCAGAGGTATTTATCATAATAATGACAAGACTTTTCTTGTGTGGGTAAATGAAGAAGATCAACTGAGAATTATCTCTATGCAAAAAGGTGGTGACATCAAAGAAGTATTTACCCGCTTGGTTAAGGCTATTAAAAGTATAGAGTCAAAAGTTCCATTTTCTTACAGCAGTCATTTAGGTTTTATTACATCGTGTCCAACAAATCTTGGAACTGCGATGAGAGCATCTGTGCATATCGCATTGCCAAAACTTGCAGAAGATATGGATGCATTTAAAGAAATTACTGACAAGTATCACTTACAGATACGTGGAATTCATGGTGAGCACTCCCAGAGTGAAGGTGGCGTGTATGATATTAGTAACCGTCGTCGTTTGGGTATTACAGAAGTTGAAGCAGTGCAAGATATGTATGATGGTGTAGTCGCACTTATCTCTGCAGAAAAAGCACTTAATTAAAAGGGTATATAAATAGGTGATCCAAGTTACTTTAGCCAAAGAAAAAAGGAAAAATATGACAAAGCATAAATATATAAAGCAGGGAGTAATCTTAGGTATAGTTTCGTTTTTCTTCTCTGCTTGTTCTTTAACTCAGGCAACTTTACCTCCAAAGTATACACTAACCAATGATCAATTACAAAAAAGTCAATTTTCACTAAAGAAAGGTAAAAGTATATCTCTTAGTTCTCTGGTAACGGAGACAGAAAAATATCCTGTTATTTTTGTCGGTGATCATCATAATACGGAAGAAACACATAAGCTCTTTAATCGTTACCTTCAAGCACTTGCAAAGAAAGGCTATAGAATACACCTAGCCAACGAATGGTTTACGCCAGAACATAATAAATTACTAAAACAATATACGGATGGGAAGATAAGCAGTGAAGAACTAAGAAAGAAAAGAGGATGGGATACATTTACTTCAATGAGGTGGGACTTAGTAGCTAGTCTTTATAAAACTGTAAAAGATTCATCAGGCAGACTTTACGGAGTGAATATATCTAAGGAAGAAAGAAAAAAAATATCTCTTCAACAAATTAATCTTATGAACAAAGACGAAAAGAAATTTTATGATGAACTAGACATAGATGTCTCTGCACATAAGGATTTGATTATCCCTTACTTTGATCACTGTAATAAAATGCCAAAAAAAAGTCATGAACCCTGTAAAGAAAGAATGTATAGAGTACAAGTATCTTGGGATACATTTATGGCAAAAGAGAGTCTAAAGATTGCAAAAAATGAAGTGAAAACAAACAAAGACAAACTTATTGTATTCGCAGGAGCATTACACATGGAATACGGACTTGGTATTCCATTGAGATTTTCTAGAGAAAATAACCTTCCATTTTACATCATATCTAATCATAAACGTAGTAGCGATGCTATAGATGTACAAAAAGCTGATGCTGTGTTTATCTACTAAGCATATCATTTAACTATTGTTATTTCACTGCCTCTAGTAGGTATCATCAACTGCTTTGACACTTTTGAGTTTATGTTTTTTTAATAGCTTTCATTATAAAATTTTAGATAGAAAAGATGATTAATGGGTATCAAAAAGTTTATAAAACAAGTAAAACAGACATTGGGTTTAAAGGATTATACAGTTGAGAGGAAAAAGAAATCACTCAGAGTCTGTCAAATCAGAATATAGGTCCGATAGTAAAGATCTTGATTAAATTTTACGGTACTTTAGTTGGAAGTGTTCATAAGTTATAATAATTCAATCTTCTCTCGGAAATTGGAATATATTCAAAAAGGATTTACATTGGAGTTAAAAAAAGGAATCTATCAGCATTATAAAGGGAATTATTATGAAGTGCTGGAGTTGGCACGTCATTCTGAAACTGAAGAGTGGATGGTTGTATATAAGACGCTTTATGGTGAAGAGAGCATTTGGGTAAGACCTTATGAGATGTTTACAGAAAATGTAAGTGTTAAAGGGAAAGAGGTAAAACGTTTTGCTTTTGTGGGGAAGGGTTAGATCCCTTCCATTGCTCTAGCTTCAAACCTTACCAGGTTTTCTCCGGAAAAACTAAAAAACAGCTCTATAGGACGACAACAGACTTCACAGTCTTCGATATAATCACTTGTTTCCTCAGTGTTGTCCAGTATCATTGATATCTGTTCCCAGCAATAAGGGCAGGTGAAAAAGTGCTCCATTATTTCTCTTCTTTCTTTTTAAATAGATTGGTGAGCCAGTCAGTGCCATTGCAGCCTGCGGTATTACACCCTTGTTTTTGATTTCTTACTGCGATAATGTTGCGTATGAGCAGTGCTAGAAATCCAAGCGCAATGATAAGTTGTGTTGCCCCTGCCATCCATTGATGTTGTATTAAACTTTGGATAGCCAGTCCTAACATAACTATTGTAACAATGAAGCACATATCACATCCTCATTTTTTATGTGATTGTACTATAATTTTAGTAATTATTTATAAGGATCATTATGTCAGCTATCATAGAACATTTTCAAACCATTACACAAATTCCTCATTGCAGTAAAGAAGCAGATAATTTATTAAAATTTTTAGTAGATTTTGCTAAAGAACGAGACTATACTGTTGAAGTAGATGAAGTTAAAAACATTTTTATTACAAAAGGATTGCCTACACTTTGTTTGCAGGCACACTACGATATGGTTTGTATGGGAGAAGCACCCTTCATTGAAACATATGTCGAAGATGGATGGATGAAAGCAGTTGATTCATCACTGGGAGCCGATAATGGTATGGCAATTGCTATGATGATGCAGCTCATGGATGAGGGTGAAGACTTAGAATTTTTACTAACTTCCGATGAAGAGATAGGCCTTATTGGGGCAAATGCAGTGGCCTTTAATCTGAAAAGTCAATATATGCTGAATCTTGACAGTGAAGATGAAGCGGAAGTATACATAGGTTGTGCCGGTGGTGTAGATATTACTGCAAATAAGCAAGATGTTTATGTTGATGGGAAAGGTATATGTTATGAAGTTGCAGTAAAAGGGCTTGTTGGAGGACACTCTGGTGTAGATATCGATAAAGGTATCCCCTCTGCGATTAAGGTTCTGGGTGCGTATTTGGTAGAACAGAAGGTGGATCAATTGGTAAGTATGTATGCAGGAGAACGGAGAAATTCGATTCCTGCCAATGCGGTAGCCATTGTAAGGAGTGAAAAAATTTTAGAAAGTATGGATGATGTGACGGTGCGAAAACTTCATGAAACTCCCCAAGTATTTTTTGAAGGACAAAGGATCATAGAGATGATAGATACATTTAAACATGGTGTACATGCACGAAATGTAGAACTTGGTATCCCAGATGTGAGCATTAATCTTGCTATCATCACTGTAGATGAAAAAGGTGGACTGAAAGTTGAAACATCTGCCAGAGCGATGGGTGCAGAAAAACTTGAGGCACTCTCGAATGAGACACTGGAATTTTTCAGATCTTACGGGTTTGAAGTAGACCTAGAAGATAAATATCCTGCATGGAAGCCAGATATCTCAGCGTTTACCAATTTAGTGAGTGAAGAGATGAAAAAAGGTTTTGGAAAAACAAAAATGATGGCTATTCATGCAGGGCTTGAATGTGGTGTCATCGCAGAAAAATATCCTGAAATGAAGTTTGCATCTATTGGACCAACGATACGTTATCCACACTCAACAAGAGAAATGGTTAACTTAGATTCTGTAGAGAGAACGTATGAAGTTTTAGAGGCTATTATAAAAAGAGTCTAATTTTGATATATGTCAATTTTTTGAAAGCATATTAAGAGTAAAATTAAGACTTATACTAACTTATTATTAAGGGACAAAATGAAGACGATATTTCAGGATCTAGAGTATTTAAACAAAGAGGTTAAAGATAAAAAAGCAAAAAGTATCATCAAAGAGCTTGAAGAGAACTTTAAGCTGTTAAGAACAAAAAGTGGACTCTCCCAGTTGATGGGTAAAAAGAAGCTTGCAAAGATCACACGTAATGTAGAATATGAAGAAGAATTAAAAGGCTTGCAGGTAGAGCTTATTAAGTTACAAAATTGGGTTTATGATAACAATAAACGTGTCATGATCATTTTTGAGGGGCGTGATGCAGCTGGTAAGGGTGGATCTATCAAACGATTTACGCAGTATCTTAATCCTAGAAAATTCAGAGTGGTTGCTTTACAAAAACCCACTGAAGTTGAAACGGGACAGTTTTATTTTCAACGTTATTTTCAACACTTGCCAAACCCTGGTGAAATAACCTTTTTTGATAGATCATGGTACAACCGTGCGATAGTAGAACCAGTATTTGATTTTTGTACACCAAAACAGTATGACAAGTTTATGAAACAAGTCCCTGAGATCGAACATGCAATCATAGATGACGGGATTATTCTCATTAAGTTATGGTACTCAATTACAAAAGAAAATCAGCAAAAAAGATTCAGTGAGCGAATGACAAATCCTCTGAAACACTGGAAATTAAGTCCTGTAGACCAAAAAGCACAAGAGATGTGGGATAAAGTGACTTATTATAAAGAAGAGATGTTTAGCCGTTCTCATACTGGCTATGCACCTTGGATCATTGTGGACAGTAATGATAAGAAAAGAGCGAGGCTTGAATCTATACGTTATGTACTTTCACGTATAGATTATGAGGGTAAAGAAGATGCCAACATTAATCTTCATCATGACCCTGAAATAGTAGAACGTTATCACAGACGTACACATGATGAGCATTAAACCTTAAAAGTCTGAGTCGTTTTACAGTGTGCTTCCATGAAGCACCCTTGACACTCTGGCTTTAAAGCTTTACATTTATATCGACCAAACAATACCATTGCCTGGTGTAGTAAGTGTAGGTCAGTCTTAAATTTTTTACTTAACTCTTCTTCACATTTTATTGCTGTTTTGGCATCACTTAGCCCTAATCGATGTGCAACTCTGTAGACATGGGTATCTACTGCCATGAGGTTTGCTCCTGCATATTCTATCATCACAACGTTTGCTGTTTTCTGCCCTACACCAGCTAGTTTCACAAGCTCATCACGTTCAAGAGGTATTTCACCTTCATAGTCTTCAATCACTGACTGTGCCATTTTGATGAGGTTCTTAGCTTTATTGTTAAAGAAAGAACAGGTATTTAAGTACGATTTGACTTCATTTAGGTCAGCATTGGCAAGTGAGATAGGGTTTGGATATGCTTCAAAAAGAGCAGGGCTTATAATATTTACACGTTTGTCTGTACATTGTGCAGAGAGCATCACTGCTATAAGAAGTTCATAAAGATTTGTATAATTTAACTCAGTCAAAGAGTCAGGATAATGATGTAAAAAGAGTTCTTTTATCTCATCAATCTCTTTTTTTGTTGCTTTTTTTACTTTTGCCATGCTTTATACCTTATTCTAATGAAATAATTATTAGAATATTAGCACATTAATGAATGATTTACCCAAGAGGGATATAATTATTGTCATTTAATTTAGCATAACAAGGATTATAAATAATGCAAAAACTAACCAAAGCGTCATTTCTAGCAGCAATGTTATTAACTACTTCTATTGTAGCATCAGATATTTTAGTTACGGTCAATGGCAAAAATATCACGAAACAGGATGCACAGGCTTTTGTAACAGCTTCAGCACCTCAAGCAAATTTTGCAGAACTCTCTCCTTCAGATCAAAAACTTGTGACCGATAGATTGGTAGAAAAATCACTTTTTACAGAACTTGCAGCAAAAGAAGGAATAGACAAAAAACCTGAATTTCAAAGAAACATGGAAAAAATAAAAGATGAACTTCTTGTCAATATGTGGATGAAAACACAAATGGACAACACCATAGTAAGTGCCAGTGAAGCCAAAGAATTTTATGAAAAGAATAAAGATAAGTTTATGGAAAAAGCATCTATGCATGCTAGACATATTTTAGTTGAAACAGAAAAAAGTGCAAATGAGATCATTGGGTCACTGAAAGCGCTTAAAGGTGATGCATTAAAAAATAAATTTATAGAACTTGCTAAAACAAAATCTACAGGTCCTTCAGGTCCTAAAGGTGGTGATTTGGGAACATTTACAAAAGGTCAAATGGTTCCGGAATTCTCAAAAGCTGCATGGGCATTGAACAATGGAGAGATAACAACAACACCTGTAAAAACACAATTTGGTTACCATGTGATCTATCTTGAAACAAAAGAAGAAGCAAAGCCAAGTTCTTATGAGCAGGTAAAAGAGAAGATCATCACTACATTAAAACAGCAGCAGTTTTCAACTAAGGTCACTGAAGTGGCAAAAGAGCTTAAAAGCAAAGCTAAGATCGTTGATATAACAGCTAAAGCAAATACTCAAAAATAAACTTTTGACATTATAAATAGGGAAGAAGAATGGGAAAAAAAATTGTTTTTGTAGGTCTATCGTTAGGCTTACTTATAAGTAGCGTATCTGCTGATGCATTGAAAAACTCTTTGACAAGTATCATGAATACAAAAGAAGAACCGACAATGGTAGACCTAGGTAATATTAATTTAAATAAAAAGCCAAAAGTAAAGAAAAATAGATCGGCTAAATCAGTACTTGCTACAATAAATGGACATAAGATTCTTAAAAAAAGTGCAGATACTTATCTTTCACAACGTACACAGGGTAAAATAACAGATTTTGATACCTTGCCTAAGGATCAACGTGCAAGACTTATCCAGGAGTTATCTTTGCCGATCCTTGCTATGGATGCAGCAAAAAAAGAATTATCAGATAAAGAGAAAGAAGCTGTTTTTACGCGTACATGGATGCAAAAAGAGGCACGTACTATCAAAGTGAGTGATGATGATGCTTTAGGTGTATATAATCAGTTAAAAAAAGAAGCTGAAGATACCAATGTAACAGATCCTATCCCTCCATTTGAAACCATAAAAGATAGACTTAAACTTCAAATAGTGGAAAAAATGATAGTAGGTAAATTGATGAAAGATGTAGAGATAAAAGTCTACTAATTACGAATTGGAAAATATTCGCTAAAATACACACAATATATAATTTAAAAGGATATAAAAATGAAAAAAACTTTAGCAATCTTAGGATTGGCAGTAGTACTTAGTACTTCAAGCTTAGTAGCAGCAACAGCAGGAACAGTAAATGGTATGAAGATCAGTGTTGAAGAAGCAAATGAAGCATTGAATGTTTTGACAAAAGGTCAAAAGACATGGGACGCACTTCCTGCTGATGGTAAAACGCAGTTGATCCAAATGATGGCACCTGCAAAGTTGGTAGCAGCAGAGTCTAAGAAATCTTTAACTGAAAAAGAGAAAGAAGCTGCACTTGCAGGTTTCTGGATGCAAAAAAGTATGGCTGAAACAAAAATAACCGATGAAGAAGCTCAAGCAGCATACGACAAGATGAAAGAAGAAGCAAAAAAAGCTAAATCTAAAGAACAAATACCAGCATTTGAAGCTGTAAAAAATAACATTAAAATGCAACTGGCACAGGGAAAAGTAGTTAGTAAATTGATGAAAAGTGCAAAAATAGAAGTAAAATAAGATTAAAGAGGATTTGTAAATGTCTACAAAAGTTTTAGATGTAGTAAATGCAGGCGTAGTGACAGGTGATGATCTTCAAAAGTTGTTTAAAGTGGCAAAAGATGAAGGTTTTGCGCTTCCTGCAGTCAATGTAGTAAGTACATCTTCTATCAATGCCGTACTTGAATCAGCAAAAAAAGTAAACTCTCCGATTATTGTGCAGTTCTCAAACGGTGGAGGAACATACTATGCAGGTAAAGGTTTACCATCGGATGAAGCAGCTATTTTAGGAAGTATTTCTGGTGCACAACATGTGCATACAGTAGCCAAAGCGTATGGTGTACCTGTAGTACTTCATACAGACCATGCAGCCAGAAAACTTCTTCCTTGGATAGATGCACTTCTTGATGCAAGTGAAGCACACTTTAAAGTACATGGTGTTCCTCTTTACTCTTCACACATGATAGACCTTTCAGAAGAACCTATAGAAGAAAATATCGCTACATGTAAGATTTATCTGGAGCGTATGGCTAAAATGGGTATGACACTGGAGATAGAACTTGGTGTCACCGGTGGTGAAGAAGATGGTGTAGACAATACAGACATTGATAATGCACTGCTTTACACGCAACCTGAAGAAGTAGCTTATGCCTATGAAGAGCTTATGAAAGTATCTGATAAGTTTACTATAGCAGCTTCGTTTGGTAATGTGCATGGTGTGTATAAACCAGGCAATGTAAGTCTTACCCCAAAGATACTTGATAATTCACAAAAACACATAGAAGAGAAATATAATACAGCTACAAAACCTGTAGACTTTGTGTTTCATGGTGGTTCAGGTTCTGAGCTTGCAGATATTCGTGAGGCTATTTCTTACGGTGCTGTGAAGATGAATATTGATACAGATACTCAGTGGGCATTCTGGGATGGTGTACGAGGCTATGTGGCTAAAAATCATGACTATCTACAAGGACAGATAGGTAATCCTGATGGAGATGATAAGCCAAATAAGGGAAAGTATGACCCTCGTAAATGGCTTCGTGCAGGTGAAGAATCTATGGTAGCCCGTCTTGAACAGGCTTTTGACGATTTAAATTGTATGGATAGAAACTAAGAGATTGTTTTCATCTTCTCCCGTAGAAAAACATTTTTTCGAAGGTCAGACCTTTTATTTTAAAAGGGATGATCTTCTTCATCCAGACTTCTCTGGAAATAAAGCCCGTAAATTCCATTATTTTCTTCAAAATGACTTTCCAAATATTACAAAATTAGTTTCTTATGGTTCCGCTCAGTCTAATGCTATGTACTCACTCTCCGTTTTATCACAGATGAAAGGGTGGGAGTTTGAGTATTATGTAGACCATATTGCTGATTATTTGAAGGATAATCCTCATGGCAACTATGCAGGTGCTTTGAAGAATGATATGCAAATGATTATAGGTCATGATATTCCTTCCTTAATGGATCAAACTACATTATTTATAGAAGAGGGTGGACGGCAGAATGAAGCTGAGTATGGTATCAAAGTTCTAGCACATGAAATCATGGAATGGCAAAGAGGAAGTGATTTAAAAGAATTAAATATTTTTCTCCCTTCAGGTACAGGAACAACAGCACTGTATTTACAAAAACATTTGCCTGAAAATATGGTTTATACCACTGCATGTGTAGGTGATAGTGATTATCTGACAAAACAATTCTCAGAGCTGGAAAGCAATGAAAAATATCATCCAACTCTCTTGAGTTTAGATAAAAAACACCATTTTGGTAAACTTTATAGAGAAAATTACAAAATTTGGCTAAAATTACAACAACAAACGGGAGTGGTCTTTGACCTCCTTTATGATCCTCTGGGATGGCGAACTTTACTTGCACACTCTGAGGTTTTCTCTAAACCTACACTCTATATACATCAAGGTGGAGTGTTGGGTAATGAGAGTATGCTCCCTAGATATAAGAGAAAATACGACTAGTCGTATGAACTGTCTGTTTCAGACAACACAGCATTAGCGCAGCATTTTGGACTTTGTTCAAAAGCGTTATATTAATAAGATATAAGGATATATTGTGAAAATATTTTACAGTAGCGATGATACATTTGAAGCGAACTTTAATGAGCTTTTAGAGCGTGGAAAGATGGATATAGAAGGTGTTACCAGCATCGTTTCAGGTTTACTTAAAGAGATACAAACCGAGGGAAATACAGCACTTAAAGCACAGATTGCCAAATTTGACAGATGGGAGCCCAAGGATGATGCTGAACTTCTTGTTTCAACAGAGGATATGGCTAAGGCTTATGACAACATAGACTCGGCACTTCGTGACGCTTTACACCTTGCGTATGATCGTATAGAGGCATACCACCAGAAACTAATGCCAAGTACATGGATGGATACAGAAGCAAATGGGACGATCTTGGGGCAAAAGGTAACAGCAGTAGACAGAGCGGGGCTATACATCCCTGGTGGAAAAGCTGCATACCCTAGCTCACTTCTTATGAATGTTATCCCCGCACATGTTGCAGGTGTTGAAGAGATAGTGGTTTGTACACCTGCACCGGATAATGAACTGAATGAACTGCTGCTTGCTGCATGTCACCTTTGTAAAGTTACAAATGTTTATAGAGTAGGTGGGGCATCTGCTATTGGTGCGATGGCGTATGGAACAGAAACCATCCCTAAAGTTGATGTCATTACCGGACCAGGAAATATCTTTGTAGCAACAGCAAAAAAGTTAGTCTATGGTGAAGTGAACATAGACATGATAGCAGGACCTTCAGAGATAGGTATACTCGCTGATGAGACGGCTAGAGAAGACTATATAGCCATAGACCTTCTAAGCCAGGCAGAACACGATGAAATGGCATCTTCTATCCTCATTACTACAGATGGAGAATTGGCAAACAAAGTAAGTGACAAAGTGGAAGAATATCTTGCTACTTTAAGTCGTGAAGAGATAGCAAGAAAATCGATAGAAGAACGAGGTGCGATCATCGTTACAGCAGATATGGATGAAGCTATAGCTCTCATGAACGATATAGCACCGGAACACTTGGAAGTCATCACTAAAGACCCTATGGGTCTATTAGATGATATTAAGCATGCAGGAGCGATCTTCTTAGGTGAAAATACACCAGAGCCTATAGGTGACTACGTAGCGGGACCAAACCATACACTCCCTACCGGGGGAACGGCAAAGTTCTACTCACCGTTAAGCGTTGAACATTTCTTGAAAAAATCATCGATTATCTCTATGTCTAAAAAAGGTATGGAAGAGATAGGTGAACAGTGTGCACTTATAGCTAATACTGAAGGTTTGACAGCGCATGAAGAGTCTGTTCGTATTAGATTAAGAGACTAATTTCACTTTTCTTTATTCCATATCTCTCGATATGGAATACCTACATAAAAGTTAATTAACAAATAATATCTATGTTATACTGTTTAAGAATCATGAATAGATGATTAAATGATATATAAAGGGAAAGAATGAAAAAGATATTTGTATTGGTACTATTGACTTCAGCACTTTGGTCTGCTACTGTGACTTTTAAAGGGGATGAAGTCACACTGAACAGTAATGGATTAAAAGTTGGTATGAAAGCACCTGTCTTTACGGTAGTGGATAAAGATTTTCAAGAAGTGAATGTTGGTGGTAAAAAAAAGAAAGTTCAAGTCATAGCATTTATCCCGTCATTTGATTCGGCTGTATGTAGAATGGAAACCATCGCATTTAATCAAAAAATATCTAAGATGAAGAATGTGGTCGTGACCATGATCTCAAAAGATCTACCTTTTGCTATCGGAAGATTTTGTCATGATAATAATATTAAGAATGTTGTTACACTCTCTGATTATAAAGACGCAAATAATGTACTCAGATATGGTTCAACAATTTCTTCTCCACCATTTTTAGAAGGTTTTTTTAGTAGAGTTGTCTATGTTGTTGATACTAATGGAAAAGTTGTATATTCTGAAGTGGTCCAAGAAATTACAAATGAACCTGATTATGATAAAGTGATACATACTGTTAACAGATTGTCGAAGTAAGAGCTGATTCATTTAGCACATTTTTATTCCCATACCTTATGTGTGGGGATGTTTATAATCACTAAACCTCTAAACTTAACTATTTTTTTCAAGATAAACTTAATACTATAAAATAATGATTTTTTAAAAGAAATGGCGCGGTGGACGAGACTCGAACTCGCGACCCCCTGCGTGACAGGCAGGTATTCTAACCAACTGAACTACCACCGCGCATAAACCAAATAAATGGCTATTTTGTAAATAGTGGTGACCCTTCATGGATTCGAACCATGGGCCCACTCCTTAAAAGGGAGTTGCTCTACCAACTGAGCTAAAAGGTCTCACTGTATAACTGGCGCGGTGGACGAGACTCGAACTCGCGACCCCCTGCGTGACAGGCAGGTATTCTAACCAACTGAACTACCACCGCGCATGTACCAAATAAATGGCTATTTTGTAAATAGTGGTGACCCTTCATGGATTCGAACCATGGGCCCACTCCTTAAAAGGGAGTTGCTCTACCAACTGAGCTAAAAGGTCTCACTGTATAACTGGCGCGGTGGACGAGACTCGAACTCGCGACCCCCTGCGTGACAGGCAGGTATTCTAACCAACTGAACTACCACCGCGCATGTACCAAATAAATGGCTATTTTGTAAATAGTGGTGACCCTTCATGGATTCGAACCATGGGCCCACTCCTTAAAAGGGAGTTGCTCTACCAACTGAGCTAAAAGGTCACGTTTTACGTCCTTATTACTTGAATAAGTGGACGGAATTATAGCTCAGAAAGCTTTGATTGTCAAGAGAATTTGAGGAAAAATTTCAAATTTCTAAAACTTCTTCTAACTTACGAATGGCAAATTCTGTTGATTGTTCTTGTATTGCTTCTCTGTCTCCATGAAAAAAGCACTGAAACACTTCTTGATTAAAGGGTGTTTGTAAGCCTATATAGACCGTACCTACAGGCTTAAGATCAGTACCACCTGTAGGTCCGGCAATACCCGAACTTGCTAAGATATAGTTTGCACCTGAAAGCTTTTGCATACCTTCTAACATTTGAGAGACACATTGAGAACTTACTGCACCATAATTCTCCAAAACTTCATTCTCAACCCCTAACCAATCATGCTTAATAGTATTAGAATAGGTCACACATGATCCATCAAGTACAGCAGATGCTCCAGAGATAGCAGTAAAAGCAGAAGCAATTCTTCCACCAGTACAGGATTCTGCAAAAGAAATGGTTTGTTTTAAATCAGTAAGCTTCAAAACAATATTTTCAACATTTTTATAATTCATTTTCATACTAAAAGTATATCCAAAAAAGAAACCTAGATTGAAGCTATCACGTCAGCATTGACCATACAGTAAATTATAATAGACTTTTAGATACAATCTCACGATAATATAAGACAATTACAAGGTATTATCAACAATGGATTTTAAAGACACACTGCTTCTTCCTAAAACAAATTTCCCGATGCGTGGAAACCTCCCAACAAATGAACCTAAAAAATACAATGCCTGGTATGATGCCGACATTTATGAGCAAATGAAAGCAAAACGTACTGATGCTGAAATGTTTACTTTACATGATGGACCTCCCTATGCAAATGGTGACATTCACATAGGACATGCACTTAACAAAGTATTAAAAGACATTATTTTAAAATATAACTACTTTCAAGGTAAAGCCGTACGTATGACGCCAGGCTGGGATTGTCATGGATTACCTATTGAGCAAAAAGTAGAAGAAAAACTTGGCAAGAGTAAAAAAGAAGCGATGCCTACAGAGAAATTTAGAGAGTTATGTCGTGCGCATGCTGCAAAGTTTGTTGATATCCAAAGAGATGGATTTAAGGCACTTGGTATCATCGCTGATTGGGAAAATCCATATGTGACTATGGACTTCAAATTTGAAGCAAATATCTACAGAACACTTTGTGAGGTAGCACAAAAGGGACTGCTTGTTGAAAGACATAAACCTATCTTCTGGTCTTGGGCTGCCAGAACTGCTCTTGCAGATGCAGAGGTGGAGTACGAAGATAAAGAAGATTATTCTATTTATGTACATTTTGAACTTTCTGATGCTGCTAAAGAAAAAGTAGGTGTTGAGGGTAAAGCCGGGCTTGTTATCTGGACAACAACGCCTTGGACCCTTCCTGCAAATACTGGTATCTCACTGAACCCTGAAGAGATGTATGTACTCACTGATGATGGTCATATCGTTGCAGAAGCACGTTATGATGATATGATAGAACAGGGTGTCGTAAGCGGACATGCTTCAAGAAAGATAGCAGCAACCGAAATGGAAAACCTTTTAGCTATTAACCCGGTAAATGGTCGAAGCTCTACAGTGGTACTTGGTGATCATGTACTTATGGATGGTGGTACAGGGTGTGTACATACTGCTCCTGGACATGGTGAAGAAGATTACAAAGTAGGACTAAAGTATGGTCTTGAAGTAGTAATGCCTGTTGATGAAAGAGGATGTTATGATGAGTCGGTGGTTGGGTTAAACCTTTTACCTAACCCTGAAGAGTTTGTAGGAATGCACATCTTTAAAGCTAATGAACCGATACTTGAGATATTAGGTGATACACTTTTAAAACAAAGTAAATTTGTTCACTCATACCCTCACTGTTGGAGAACAAAAAAACCACTTATCTATAGAGCGACAAACCAATGGTTCATCTCTATTGATGATAAAGCTGAGGGTGCAAAAGATACATTAAGAGATACAGCATTGAATGCCATTGAAAATGTTGACTTCTACCCGAAATCTTCTAAAAATCGTCTCAAGCCAATGATAGAAGGACGTCCTGATTGGTGTATTTCTCGTCAACGCTCTTGGGGTGTTCCGATAGCATTCTTTAGAATTAAAAGTACCAAAGATGTCATTTTTGATGCAGACGTGTTAGCACATGTTGCTGCGTTATTTGATGCACATGGAGCAGATGCATGGTACTCAATGAGCAATGCAGAGCTGTTACCAGAAGGCAGTAAATACAACCCGGATGATCTAGAAAAGATCTCAGACATATTAGATGTATGGTTTGATTCTGGTTCTACATGGAACTCGGTACTAAGCAGTGGTAATTATGATGCAGGGAATTACCCGGCATCACTTTACATAGAAGGTTCTGATCAGCATAGAGGTTGGTTCCAGTCTTCACTATTGCTTTCGGCAGCGGTCAATGGAGTTTCTCCATACAAAACGCTTATTACTCATGGCTTTACTGTGGATGATAAAGGTGAGAAAATGTCTAAGTCTAAGGGTAACGTCGTTGCTCCAGATAAAGTCATCAAACAGTATGGTTCTGAGATACTTAGACTATGGGTTGCACTTTCAGACTATCAGACTGACTTGAAGATATCGGATGGTATCTTGAAGCAAACAGCAGAGCAGTACAGAAAGATACGTAATACATTTAGATTTTTACTTGCAAATGTGGATGACTTAGAGTCGTATGTGTCTAACGATGCGTACGGTGAACTTGACAGATGGATACTTAGTAAGTCAAGAGAAGTATTTACTTTGGTTAAAAGTTCTTTTGATGCCAACGATTTCCTAAGAGGGTTTGCAACCTTGAATCACTTTATCACCAATGAGCTCTCTGGTATATACATGGATATCACGAAAGACAGACTTTATTGTGAAGATAAAAATGATCCGGTTAGACGTGCAACACAGTCAGCGATGGCACATATTTCTAAAGCCATGTTGGGACTGGTAGCTCCTGTACTTACTTACACAGTAGATGAGATACTTGAATACGCACCGGCACTCTTTAAAGATGGCATGGAAAATGTATTTGACTTGGTATATGTAGAAGTTCCGGAAGTTGAAGCGAGTTTTGAAGATGAAATACTGATCACTGCACGTGAGAAATTCTCTGAGGCGATAGACAGTCTTAAAAAAGAGAAAGTGATCAAAGCAACACTTGAACTTGAGATCGCTGGAGATATGGGTCTTTTACCTATATCTGACAGTAAAGACTTGGAGGACTGGTTTGTTGTATCTGCTATGAATGCATCTTCTGATGGTGAGCAGGTAGCAAGCTTTGAAGTAGAAGGAAAAACATTTACTGTACATAAAGCATCTGCGGCTAAGTGTCCAAGATGTTGGAGATTTACCTCTACCAGCGAAGAGTGTGCTTGTGAACGTTGTGCCAAAGTTGTTGGTGATGGAGAAGTGGCATAATGTTTGATATGAGTCAACCTATTGGGATGGAAGTGATCATCGGTTCGATCGTTTTCATCTTTGGATTGGTTGGTATCGGATTGGCGCTTGTGGCGTATTATAAAAAGAAATTAGAAAAGTAAGGATTATGGTGATTACACTAAAAGAGGCATTAACAAAATCTAATGAAGAACTAACAGAGCTTAGAGCAGTATTGGAAGTAAAAGCAAAAGCTTCTGACCTCAATGCTTATGTAGGTTTTGAATCTTCAGGTGAGGGTGTGCCTATCCTCATCAAAGACAATATTCAAGTTAAAGAGTGGTCTGTGACTGCTGGTTCCAAAATCCTTCAAGGGTATATTGCTCCTTATGAAGCTACGGTTATTAGTAACCTTAAGTCAAAAGGAATGATGGCATTTGGACGTGCAAACATGGATGAATTTGCGATGGGTTCAACGACTGAGAGTTCTTTTTATGGTGCAACGAAAAATCCTTATGGTACAGACAGAGTACCTGGAGGATCTTCAGGTGGTTCAGCAGCAGCAGTGGCAGGCGGACTTGCTATCGCTGCTCTTGGATCTGATACAGGTGGGTCTATCCGTCAACCAGCAGCATACTGTGGTTGTGTAGGGATGAAACCAACCTACGGAAGAGTAAGTCGTTTTGGTTTGGGTGCGTATGCATCTAGCCTTGATCAGATAGGTCCTATCACTCAAAATGTTGAAGATGCGGCTATCTTGTATGATGCTATCAAAGGGCATGATGACAAAGATTCAACATCGGCAGATTTTGAGATAGAAGATATAGCAAATAACATTGATCCGGATGTGAAACTTACCATTGCAGTGATAGACTCTTATGTGGAAGCTGCAGACGCAGACATCCAAAAAGCATTTTCTGATACTGTAGCTAAACTTGAAGCAGCAGGACATACGATAGTACATAAAGAGATGTCTAATACAAAGTATGACATTGCAACGTACTATGTACTTGCAACGGCTGAAGCAGCAACAAACCTGGCACGATATGACGGTGTTCGATATGGAACAAGAGCAGAGTCTAAGAGTACAGAAGAGCTCTTTTACCATTCACGAAGCGAAGGATTTGGTGAAGAAGTAAAAAGACGTATTATGCTTGGTAACTTTGTACTTTCTTCTGGCTACTATGATGCTTACTATGTGAAAGCACAGAAAGTAAGACACCTTATAAGAGATGAGTTTAACGCTATCTTTGAAGAGGCAGATCTCATTTTATCTCCAGTAGCTCCTTCAGTAGCACCAAAAATAGGAGCTTCAGAAGATCCATTGGAGATGTATAAGTCAGATATGTATACATTGGGTATCAA
This sequence comes from Sulfurovum sp., assembly GCA_016744875.1. Classification (GTDB taxonomy): domain Bacteria; phylum Campylobacterota; class Campylobacteria; order Campylobacterales; family Sulfurovaceae; genus Sulfurovum. Next base: position 68,016 of record JADGDL010000001.1, on the reverse strand, counting down.
CCTTGCAGGACTTCCGGGTATCTCTGTGCCTGTAGCTAAAAATGATGAAGGCATGCCAGTTGGACTACAACTGATAGCCAAAGCTTTTAATGAAAAAACGCTTTTTAACGGTGCTGCAAGCATGGAAAAAGCTGTAAATTATACGAAATAACACAAAGGAATAACATGAGAATTAAAAAAAGAGCATTAACATTTGAAGACGTACTATTGGTACCACAACATTCGATTGTACTTCCTAAAGAAGTAAATATCACAAGTCAACTAACAAAGCGTGTATCGCTAAATACACCTATCGTTTCTGCAGCGATGGATACAGTGACTGAGTACAAAGCAGCTATTGCTATGGCGCACTTAGGTGGTATAGGTATCATACATAAAAATATGGATATTGCAACACAAGCTAAACAGATCACTAAAGTGAAGAAGTCTGAGAGTGGGATCATCATTGACCCTATCTACATTGCCCCAGATAAAACAGTGGCAGATGCAGATGCTCTGATGGGTGAATATAAGATATCAGGTGTACCTGTTATAGATGCTGATATGAAGTTGCTAGGTATCATTACAAATCGTGATATGCGTTTCATTACAGACATGACCCAAAAGATCTCAGATGTGATGACACCTGCACCTCTTGTGACAGCAAAAGTCGGTATTACACTTGAAGATGCTGCAAAAGTACTTCAGGAACACAAGATAGAAAAACTCCCTATTGTAGATGAAAATGAAGTGCTACAAGGTTTGGTAACTATCAAAGACATCGAGAAAAAAGAAAAGTTCCCTAATGCAAACAAAGATGAGCATGGTCGTTTAAGAGTGGGGGCTGCTATCGGTGTGGGACAACTTGACAGAGCAACAGCTTTAGTTGAAGCAGGTGTAGATGTTATCGTGCTTGATTCTGCACATGGACACTCTCAAGGTATCATCGATACACTTAAACTTATCAAAAAAACACTTGATGTAGATGTGATAGCTGGAAATATCGCTTCAGGTGCTGCTGCACAAGATCTTATAGATGCAGGAGCAGATGCAGTTAAAGTCGGTATCGGACCAGGATCTATCTGTACAACACGTATCGTAGCAGGTGTAGGTGTACCTCAGATCTCTGCTATCGATGAAGTAGCACAAGTAGCGAATGCTGCAGGTGTTCCTGTGGTTGCAGACGGTGGTATAAAATACTCTGGAGATGTGGCTAAAGCTTTGGCTGTAGGTGCAAGTTCAGTGATGTTAGGTTCTGCACTTGCAGGTACATACGAAGCACCAGGTGAGATGATACTTTTTAACGGTAGACAGTTTAAAGAGTACAGAGGAATGGGAAGCATCGGTGCGATGACCAAAGGAAGTACGGACCGTTACTTCCAAGAGGGAACAGCAGCAGATAAACTTGTACCAGAAGGCATCGAAGGACGTGTTCCATACAGAGGGCGTATCTCAGATGTAGTACACCAAATGGTAGGTGGACTACGTTCATCTATGGGTTACTGCGGTTCAGAGAGCATCAAAGTATTCTGGGATAAAGCAGAATTTGTTGAGATCACTTCTGCAGGACTTAAAGAATCACATGTCCATGATGTGACGATCACTAAAGAGTCACCTAACTACCATAGTTAAAGATTTTATAGCATGACTATGGCTCCATACGATACTATCATTGTAGGAGCAGGTGTGGCAGGTGCGACTGCTGCGTATTCTCTTGTCCAAAAAGGTCAAAAAGTCCTTGTTCTGGATAAAGAGGGTATTGCCTCTGGTGGGTCGGGTGCTGCGGGGGCTTTTGTCTCTCCTAAGATAGGAAAAGGCTCAGCACTTCAAACACTCACAAACGAAGCCTTCTCTTTCGCTAAAGATTTTTATCTCTCGACTTCCCCAAATTATTTTCATCAAACCGGTGTGATACGTATTCCTAAAGATGTAGAGGATGCTAAAAAATTTACTGTGTATGAAACTTTTAATACAAATACATGTGAAAAGTACAATAAAGAACAACTTCAAGCATTAGGTATTGAAGTAGAGTTTGAGAGTTTTTTCTTTTCAGAAGCAGGGGTATGTGATGCAAAAGAGCTATGTGTATTTTTACTTCAAGATATAGATGTTTTCATGTATGATGTGGAAGAGATAATATATGAAAATAGTTTATGGTCTGTAGGGGCACACAAAGCTACAAATATAGTGTTAGCTACAGGACATGAAAGCAATTTGGCAGATCTGAAATATATGGGTATACGTGGAACATGGGGAACACGTGGAGACTTTAGTTCCAATCTAGATTTAAAAGTGAGTATGCATCAGTCTATGTCTATAGGAGCCAACAGCAATGGCATTATTAAACTTGGTGCGACTCATGAAAAGGAAATCAAAGAGATTATACCTTGCAAGAAAGAACAAGCTCTAAGTCTCAGAGAGAAAGCTTCTTCACTGATAGATACTTCAGACTTAGAACTTAAAGATGTTTTCTGTGGAATGCGTGCAGGATCTAAAGATTATTTTCCACTTGTAGGGAAAGTGGTAGACGTAGACTTTATGTTAGAGAATTATCCTACTATTACCCGTGGTGCAAAACCGGAGTTAAAACATATCGATAATCTTTTTATATTGAATGGACTTGGAGGTCGGGGGTTTGTTTTTGCTCCATTGATGGCAGAGTGGTTAAGTCAATGTATCGTGAATAATAAAGAAGTAGATAAAAGTGTGAATCCCGATAGGTTATTTCTTAAGTGGTGCAGAAAGCTATAATTAATGATAATTAAGTGGCTGATAGCCACTCTTCCCATTCGGGATCTTGTGAGACATGGGGAAATCCATCGAGAATATCTTGCGGTTTAAAGTTCGGTTTGTATGCGAATGCTTTACATCCTTCTACCCAGTACCCTAAATAGACATAAGGCAACTCTAAGACCTTTGCCAGTTTGATCTGATAGATGAGTGAAAATGTTCCTAATGATAAACGAGGAAAATCAGGATCGTAGTAGAAGTAGATAGAAGATATACCATCATCAAGTACATCGATGAGATCTACACCGACAAGCTGTCCATCTATCACATAAAGTACTTCTTTCCCAAAATCATGTGCACCATCTACAAAGTTTTCATGATATTCTCTTGTAGATATATTACGGTGTGACCAGTCATCTTTCATATGTTTAAATGCATGGTACTTGTTGTAAAGATATATATGTGCATCAGTCATCGTAGGTTTTTGTACAATGATCTGTGTCTCAGCATTTCTGTTGATAGATTTTCTTTGTGATTTACTTGGTTTGAAGTCATTAACATCAATACGAACACTTTTACACTCATTACACCCATTACAGATAGGGTGAAAGAAGTACTTACCAAAACGTCTCCATCCACGTGCGATGACTGCAGTGGCAAATGTTTTAGATGCTCGTGAGACATACTTGTAGTTCATACGTACTTTGTTCCCAGGTATGTAGGCACAGTCGTAGTCCAGCATCGAAAAATCTGTTGATGGAGGGTTAAGTAAATCTAGTTCTTCATTCAAATTTATTTATTCCTTAATGCAACCAGTTGCATGAGCACACTGCTGAAGTGAACTCAGTGTTAACGTAGTAAAATGAGCTTTGCTTATTTTGCGTTCTGTTATAGTAGGTCTAGTTCTTCATTCATAATCGCGATTATACCAAAGTTTAATTAGCATACTTCTTTCATAATCTTAAACCAGTCGCGAGAAAAAACTTTTTTGATATAGGCTTCATGGTGAGGTACTAAACATCCTGAACAGTCTTGGTGTATGGAATCTTCTAAAATGTATTGTGCACCGTCTTTTGAGTCTATACCACAGGTAGAGTAGAGTGTTTTTTCTTCTAACTTCTTAAAGCCTTCATCTTTAAATCTAAAGTTGGGACAGGCACAGAGATAACAGTTAAGATCTTCCATATCATGACATTTCTTAGGTTCTTTGTAAAGAAGGCAGAAGTCGGGTTCATTTTTGACCATATTTTCAAAACGAAAATAGGCTATGACTTCATCGTCTCTCAGATGGGTGAGTTTGTCCATGATGGCTTTATGTTTTTTACCATGTGTTTGAAACCATTTAAGATATGACATTTAAATCCTTTTAAAACTTTTAAAGATGAGGCCGATAACCAGAATCTCAACCACTATAAGCAAAAAGTGTAAATAATAGACTTGCATTTGATTTTCACTTATACTATAGAAGGTGAGTATTTTATAAAAAAAGTAAGATGCTCCCATACCTAAAAGATATCCTAACTGTTTTGCTGTATCAAGTTGTGTGAGTAGGGTGTCTTTTTCAAGTAGAAGTGTCTCTACCCTAATAAGATAAGAGCCAAAAACAAAGGTAATCTGATACCCTATGTATATGATAAGTGCTGTTTGGTAAGTGTAAGGGAAAAGAAGGAAGTAGAGCATTGCTAAAAGTAACACTATTTCCACTCCTAGTGAAATATAAAAAAACCACCTTGCATTGAGTATATGATGATAGAGCCTTGCAACCATTAGCATACCCATCGCTAGCAGTACCCCTCCCAAAGAATAGACAGAAGGTTCTAGTGGCGCATAGAGAGTAAATATAGCACCCACACTTAAACCCAGAAAGAGAGAGTTAAAGAACTTATATCTGATAAACCATTCTGGGATAAGTGTAAAATTCATTGGATATTATAACTTAAAAACTATAGGTTAATTTAGCATAGGCTGAACGTCCTGCTGCCGCATAATTGTAAACTGACTGGTATTCTTTGTCAAAAATGTTTTTAGCATGGATACTTAGATCAATGTCATGCAGTAATTTAGTGCTGAAATTTAGATTCCATACGGTGTAATTTCCGGTTGGAACATCAGATGCTATAGGAAAGCCACCATCTGTATCTAATCGGTCTCCTATATATTGTGCCTCCAATCCAAAGTGCATATCACTTTGGGTATAGTAGCTTACAGAGGCATTGAGTGTATCTTTTGCACGTCTTGGCAGATCAGACCCATCTTCTTTTTCAAAGTCAAACAAATGGGTGTAATTTGCAGATAAGATGATATTGTATGACGTGAAGACATATTCACTCTCAATCTCAATTCCAGAGAATTTTGATGTTCCATCAATATTTGTATAACCACCTATAAAGGTAACAGGGTCTGAGATGTAGTCTATAGAGTCTTTAACTTTATTGTTAAAATAGCTTATCTGTAATAATTTTTTGTATCCTACAGTAATGTCAAAACCTTTTGTATAACTAGGTTTTAACAGTGATCCAAATGCAGTGTTGGCCAATTGGTAAGAGCTTGGTGCATCATAAGATGTATAATAGTTGGCAGAAGATGTAAGTCCTTGAAGGAAATGGTGCAAATGCTTTACACCTATTTTATAGGTTGTTTTATTGTCGAACTCAGAATAATCATCGTATCGAAGATTTGTTTCAATCAGTGTATTTTCATTAATGTCATAGACATTTGAAAGGTAGACAGCTTTATTGTTGTAGTCTGATTGACTTTCTGGGAAGTTGTTATACTGGTTAAAGCCATCTATATCTTTGTATTCCAACCCTAACACAGCTTTACCATTTGTATAGTTATATCCATTGATAAGCGCGTACTCTTTAAGTGTTGCTTTGTAGACATTGTGACCATCTCCAAAAAATCCGGTTGTATAGTAGTCCCTGTCATACTCACCTTTACTTGCATGGAAAATAGCACTGTAATTCCCCAGGCTAAAAAGATAGTCTAAAGCGATATTACTTTGGTCAGAAGTACCATGACTGTAATCATCATCTGCTTGAGCCATTGAAAAGGTGTCATCAAATTCTGTTTCTGTTTTAATGATGTTGTAACTGAGGTTTAATGTGTTGTAATCATCAAAAATATATCCAAGTTTGAGGTTAAGATTTTTGTTTGTGTACCCATCTTTTTCAGCATCTCTTGGTACTAAAGCTGAAAAGCTATCTGTATCGAGATAGGAAGCAAGCACTTGGGCTGTCAATTTTTCATCTTTGTATGAAAGTGCTGCATCAGCGCCTTTGGTATTATAAGATCCATAACTAAGACCTAAAGAACCATGTACTCCATCTTTCGCTTCTTTAGTGATGATGTTAATCACACCAGCCGATGCATTTGACCCCCAGATACTACTGCTTCCGCCTTTGACGATCTCGATCTGTTGTATATTAGATGTAGTGAGTGAGTCTAGAAAGGCTCTTCCATCTGTTGAACTAGGGTCATTTAGTCGCATACCATCCAAAAGTACAAGTACTTTTCCTGCATCAGAGCCTCTCATGAAAAATGAGGTAGACTGGCCCAGCCCACCTGAATGGGATACTGTAATTCCAGATACGCCAGAGATAGCCTGTGCTACTGTCTGGTATCCTTTTTCTTTGATCTCACCCTCTGTAATAACTGAAACATTCGAAGAGGTTTCTTTTATAGATGTAGGCAGTTTATTCGTAGTGGTGACAGTGATGTCTTCCAGTGAAGTATTTGCATGCGTTATTGTTGCGAGTAATAATATAGCGGTGAGTGATAGTTTTATAGCGTTGTTCATTTATATTCCTGATAAATCATATTTGCAGGGTGCATTTGTTAATGAAGCACCATGATAGTGTGTAAAAATTTGATGTTAAAAGTGCGTTTGTAATTGCACTGGTGAATTAAATGGTTTTGGAAGGAGGTGCGGTTTTCTGAGGCGATAATGAGTATGCAAGTTTATGGTACTGATAGTTATTGTCAAGTCTGCTCAACTTATGTAAAGTAGAGTACATTGCTATAACTGCTAATGAAAAGTACTGCTTATTATGACCGCGTAAATAGTTCTTCATAACGCGAATTATATCCTCTCCTCCTTGCATTAAACTAAAAAAAGTATAATTGCTTTAATTATTTATAGGAGTCATTCATGGCAATTGAAACAATACAATCAACAGAAGATTTTAAAGCATTGGTAGCAGATGTTACCTCACAAGAAGGTTATAGAGAACCAATCGCATTTGGTATCGCAAGAGTAGACAGAGGTCAGAAAAATGCTGAAAAAGTACTTCAGGCAAATTTTGGACTGATCAACTGGAATGAGAACTTTGGAAGTGCCGCTGTATTCATTAAAGCACTTCAGGAAGCAAGTTGTGATATTGACTTTTCAGGTTCTGAATTTGTAGCAACACTTAGTCCCAACTTTGTTGCAAACGCAATGGCAGCATTTGCGCCATATGTGGCAGAAGCAAGTGGTGAGGCACATAAAAATGTTCAGGTGATTAAAACACTTGCAAATATGTCAGATATCGGAAAGAACTTTAGGATAGTATTTTTATTTGAAGATGCAAATGCTCAGTCTGCGGAAGCGGTATATCTTAAACTTTATGCACTTTCTCAAGCTAAAGCTGAACTAAGAAAAGTAAATCTTAATGGTGCATTTGGAATTCTTTCAAATGTGGCATGGGTTGGGAACACACCATATGAACTTGATTACCTAAGAGACAACGAAATTGAAATGAAACTTAACGGTACATATCCAGCAGTAGACTCTGTAGATAAGTTCCCTAGATTCTTACAGCACATTATTCCTGCAGATAACACAAGAATCCTTGAAGCTTCTAAAGTACGTATGGGTGCACAATTAGCAGCTGGAACAACAGTAATGCCAGGTGCATCATACATCAACTTCAATGCAGGAACACTTGGTTCAGTTATGGTTGAAGGACGTATCTCTTCTTCTGCTGTCGTTGGTAAAGGTTCAGATGTAGGTGGAGGTGCAAGTATCCTTGGCGTACTTTCCGGTACAGACGGTAACCCTATCAGTATTGGTGAAAATACATTACTTGGGGCAAACTCAACATGTGGTATTCCTCTTGGTGATGCTTGTATCCTTGATGGTGGTGTGGCAATATTTGCCGGTACTAAAGTAAAAATTTCAGAAAAAGATCTAGCAAAAATAAACGAAGCGAATCCCGAAGCAAACTTAGACTCTAAAGCAACATTTAGAGCAGATGAACTTCAAGGGCTTAATGGTCTTCACTTTAGACAAAACTCTCTTACAGGTGAGTTTATTGTAAGAAGAAGTACTAGAGAAGTAGTACTTAACGCAGATCTACATTAATACATAAAGAAGATATTTAAGCAATAAAGGTGACACGATGAGAGTAGATAAATGGTTAAGTGCTGTAAATGTTGTAAAACGTCGTACGATCGCTACAGATATGCTCAAGTCGGGTGTTGTGTATGTAAATGCTATGAAGGCCAAAGCTTCAAAAGATCTGAAGATTGGTGATAAGGTGACGATAGAGTATCTTAAAGGTGCAAAGCATTATGAAGTGCTCCAAATACCTACGACCAAGACGATTCCCAAGTCTCAAAAAGAGGATTATGTTAAGGAGCTTTAAATGAGTATCAAAGAAGAATTTGAAAAACTATTTAACAATGAAATGTCTGAAAATGAGGCACGTGGATTTCTTGTAGACCTTTATGAAAAAGGTGAAACCTCTGAAGATATTGCAGCTGCAGCTTCGGTCATGCGTTCTCACTCCATTAAACTTGAACTCTCAAATACACTTAGGGAAAAAGCTATAGACATTGTCGGTACGGGTGGAGATAAATCTGGAAGTTTTAACATCTCTACAACCGTTTCTCTTCTTTTGGCTTCTATGGGCTGTGTGGTAGCTAAACATGGAAACAGAAGTGTCACTTCTAAATCCGGTGCTACAGATGTACTTGAAGCACTGGGAATCAATCTTGACCTTAGTTTAGAAAATAAGATAAAAATGCTTGAAGAGACTGGTTTCTGTTTTTTCCCTGCGTCTGACCATCATCCTGCGATGAAACACATCATGCCTATTCGGAAATCAATAGACCATCGTACTATTTTTAACATCCTTGGACCGCTTACAAATCCTGCTGCTGCGCAGAAGTATCTACTTGGAGTATTTGATCCAAGCTTCATCCGCCGTATGGCAGATGCATTGGTGGAATTAGGAGCAAAAAGAGCCTATGTAGTAAGTTCTTATGATGGTATGGATGAGATAGGACTTGCCGGTAAAAGTGCATTTGCCTTTGTTGAAAATGGTAGCGTGAAAGAGGGTGAGATAGACCCAAGAGAGTATGGATTTAACCTGGCACCTAAAGAATCAATCCAAGGTGGAGATGCTATATTTAATGCACAGATAACAAGAGATATTCTTGCAGGAAAAGAGCATGGTGCCAAAAGAGACATCGTTGTCCTTAATGCAGCTTTTGCTCTTTTTGCAAATGGTGAAGTCAAAACCATAGATGAAGCGATAGTGATGATAAGTTCTCAGTTAGAGAGTGGAAAAGCACTTAAACATTTGAATAGTATGGCTGAAGTTTCACATAGGTTAGCGTAGGTAAATATGAAAGAAATAACAGCATCATTAGGTGAGTTAGATAAAGTAGTAGGTTATCTAAATGAGATACTCCCTCAAGACGCCATTGTATTTTTACGTGGGGACCTTGCAGCAGGGAAGACGACACTTACACAAGCCATAGCCAAGGAAAAAGGTATAAGGAGTGAAGTCACTTCTCCAACTTTTTCTTTACAACAGTGTTATCGTGCTGAAAATGGGGCTGATCTTTACCATTATGATCTCTATCGTTTAGACCATGATGAATTTATGCAACTGGGACTTTTTGAAGAGTTTGAAAAAGAGGGTTGGCATATGGTAGAGTGGGGTTCCGATGAACTTAAAGCCTTTTTAGAGGGTGTAGGGTATAATGTTTCCATTATAAACATAGAACCTGACGGCAATAACGCCAGAACATATAGGATAACACGCTAATGCATACACTTGTCGCTAAAAACCTTGCCAAAACGATCAAGAAAACAAAGATCGTACATGACATTTCACTTTTTGTAAACTCAAAAGAGATAGTTGGACTTTTAGGACCAAATGGTGCGGGGAAAACAACCTCTTTTTATATGGTCTGTGGTTTAACTGATTCAACAGATGGAGAAGTATTTTTAGATGGTGACAATATTACAAAACTACCTCTGAGCAAACGTGCTCAAATGGGTATAGGGTACTTACCTCAGGAATCCAGTATCTTTAAAGACCTTACCGTAGAAGAGAACCTTCGCATTGCAGCAGAAGCACTTAATCTTACAGCTGAAGTCACCGGACCACGTATAGAGAAACTACTTGAGATTTTTAACATTGAACCTATACGTTCTCGTAAAGGGATACGTCTCAGTGGTGGGGAAAGAAGAAGAGTAGAGATAGCACGAGCATTGGTTGGTGAACCGAAATTCTTGTTGTTAGATGAGCCATTTGCCGGGGTTGACCCTATAGCAGTGATCGATATTCAAAGTATTATCAAACAGCTTGTAGAACTAGATATGGGTATACTCATCACTGACCACAATGTCCGTGAAACACTGGATATTTGTGACAGGGCCTATGTGATGAGGTCTGGTGAGATGTTGGCTTCAGGAACCAGTGATGAGATAGCCAATGATGAAAATGTACGTAAACACTACTTGGGTGAACACTTTACGTTTTGACAATTTATTATGGAACGTAAAATGGGCAAAGCCCCTCTTTGGTCTCTTAAAAAAACTTGCCATTTGGCAACTTTATTCAAGAGATTGCTAACACTGAGTTTTCTTCAGCAGAATGCTCACGTACCTAGGTACTTTTAGATGAAACTTGAGGATATAAAAATATTCCTAGATAAAGAAGTTCAAACACGAAATAACAGCTTTGAACTCTCTTATGATAAACCCGATCCACTTTTAATCGCTAAAAAATATAACGATGAAAGCATTGCATTGATCTGTGCTTTGTTTGCTTACGGAAATGCAGGTCAGATCGTGAAGTTTTTGGAATCCTTGGATTTTTCTTTACTTGAAAGCAGTGATGAAATAATCATAAAATCTCTCTCCTCTCATTATTATCGTTTTCAAAAACAAGAAGATGTCGCGGCACTTTTTATCGCATTAAAACGATTAAAAGAGAGGGAAAGTATAGAAAATATGTTTTATGAAGGGTATAAAAAAGAGGAAAATATTTTAGATGGATTATGGTACTTTATAAAGACTTTAAAAGCTGTCTATCCTAGAGAGAGTTACGGTTATAATTTTCTTGTAGGAAGCGTACCAAAAAATGTGAATTCTGCAGGAACCTATAAACGTTACCTGATGTTTTTACGTTGGATGGTACGTTCTGACAGCTTGGATATGGGGCTTTGGTCAAAGATAGATAAAAAAGATCTACTGATGCCTTTGGATACCCATACATTCAATGTTTCTCGCACATTTAAGTTGTTAAAACGCAAGAGCTGTGATATGAAAGCGAGTATAGAGTTGACAAAGAAATTGGCTAAATTTGATGATCAGGATCCTATCAAATATGATTTTGCACTTTATAGATTAGGTCAGGAAAAATTAGTCAATACTAAGGTCTAAAAGGGTATAATCCCGCAATAATTAACTAAAAGAGGATGTTTTATGGAAGGTGTATTTACTTACCTAGGCGCAATTTTCGGACACGGACAGATGTTGTTCGTATCACACTTGATCTTAGTAGCGATCATCGTACTACTTATCGCAAAAATGGCAACAAAAAGCCTTAGAGCTGTACCAACTGGTACACAAAATGTTATGGAAGGGTATGTTGGCGGCGTTATTGCTATGGGTACCGATGTTCTAGGTGAAGAAAATGCTAGAAAATATCTTCCTCTCATTGCAACATTGGGTATGTTTATTTTTGTATCAAACGTTATCGGTATTATTCCTGGGTTTGAATCTCCGACATCAAATATTAACATTACTTTGACATTGGCATCTGTTGTATTCTTTTACTATAACTATGAAGGTATTAGAAAGAATGGTTTTGTCAAATACTTTGCACACTTTATGGGGCCGGTAAAAGCACTTGCACCACTTATGTTCCCTATTGAAATTGTTTCCCATATTTCAAGAGTTATCTCTCTTAGCTTCCGTTTATTTGGTAGTATTAGAGGGGATGATATGTTCTTATGGGTACTTTTAATGTTAACACCTTGGTTGTTACCACTTCCGGCATTTTTCTTGCTGACAGTAATGGGTATCCTACAGACATTTGTATTTATGATATTGACATTTGTATATCTTGCAGGTGCAGTAGCAATGGATGATGATCACTAAGATCATTTAATAACCTGATTATGAGACTAAAAGATAGACCTTTAAGTTTTGTAGTCAACTTTCTCTTAGGCGTGGCATGGGCAGCAGCCCTGCTAGGTGCCGTTACTTCCTTTCTCTCTTTTTATCAAGATAGTTTTATTTTTGCTTTTATCTCTGCGTTTATTGGTGCATTACCCGGCATGGTAGCTATACTTTTAATTGAACACTTTATAACTTCCAAAGAGAAGCATTTTGAGCTTCAAAAACAAACAGAACTTCTTAAGCAACTTCTTAAAGAAAAAGAGAAGCACACTTCTTCATGATCTCTTACGCGATTACTGATCCTACTACCTTAAACCTGCTCCACATAGAGTCTGATATCAAGAGATTTTCAGATAAAAAAGCAAGCATGATAGTCTATAGAGATAAAGAGAATGGGATATGTACTTACGATGCACAAAAGTTTGTAGATGAGGCTAGAAAATATAACTTTGAGAAAGTGCTTTTGCACCGAGATATAGCACTTGCAAAAAAATCAGGGCTAGATGGTGTACATTTAACTTCCAAGCAGTTTAAAGAAATAGAAGTTGCTAAAAGGGAAGGACTGTTTGTTGTTATCAGTACACACAGTATTGAAGAAGCGAAAAAAGCAGAAAAGTTGGGTGCTGATATGGTAACCTACAGTCCTATTTTTAAATCGCCTCGTAAGAGAGAACCTGTGGGATTACATATGTTAAGCGAACTTACTTCGTCTGTAAAGATACCTGTGATCGCATTAGGCGGTATTCTCACTGATGAACAGGCAGAAGCGTGTCAAATGTCTGGTGCATGCGGTTTTGCTTCCATCCGTTATTTTGCCTAAACTCCTTTATAGTAGCAAGTTGATATAATAACTTCAATTATAATCAACACCATCACACAAGGAAAAACCCTATGTTTGAAACCGTTATCGGTCTTGAAGTACACGTTCAACTTAACACAAAAACAAAACTTTTTTGCTCATGCCCAACCTCTTTTGCCGAGCACCAAAATACCAATACCTGTCCAACATGTTTAGCACTTCCCGGTGCACTTCCTGTAGTGAATGAAGAAGCAGCAGTTAAAGCGATGAGACTGGGGTATGCGATCAATGCAAATGTAAACCATACTTCTTATTTTGACAGGAAATCGTACTTCTATCCTGACAGTCCTTCAGCATACCAGATCACTCAGCTTACAAAAGCTATCGTACAAAAAGGTGAAGTGTTCATCGACCTTAAAGACGGGTCACAAAAACGCATCGGTATGACACAGGCACATCTTGAGGCAGATGCCGGTAAGAACATTCATGAGGGTAGCCACTCTAAAGTAGATCTCAACCGTTCGGGGACACCGTTACTTGAGATCGTTTCTGATCCAGATATGCGATCTTCAGAGGAGGCAGTAGCCTATCTTAAAAAGTTACACTCAACAGTACGTTACCTAGATATCTCTGATGCAAATATGCAAGAGGGTTCTTTTAGATGTGATGTGAACGTTTCTATAAGACCTAAAGGGCAAGAAGCATTTGGTACTAGAGTAGAGATAAAAAATATCAACTCTTTTCGTTTTGTCGCTGCTGCTATTGCTTACGAAGTACAGCGTCAAACTGAAGCTTATGAAGATGGTGTCTATGCACAGGAAGTACAGCAGGAAACACGCCTTTGGAATGTAGATGAAGGTGTAACAAAGTCTATGAGAGGGAAAGAAGAAGCAGCAGACTATCGTTACTTCCCAGATCCTGATCTTCGTCCACTTATTGTAACGCAAGAAATGATCGATGAAGCGAAGATCATGCCGGAACTTCCAGATGCAAAAGTAAAACGTTATATAGAAGAACTTGGTATAAAATCTGATGATGCACATGTCATTACTTCAGATAAAGAAATGGCATACTACTTTGAAAAAATGTTAGAGCAGGGTGCACAAGCTAAAACAGCTGTAACCTGGCTAACATCAGAACTCCTTGGGCGTCTTAATAAAGCAGGATTTACTATAGAGAACTCACCCGTGGATGCACAAACCCTTGGAAGCATAGTTGCTAAGATCTCTGATGATACGATCTCAGGAAAAGGTGCTAAAGAACTCCTAGATCATATGATGGAAAATGAGAGTCGTGATGTTGATGCGCTTATAGATGAATTGGGACTTGCGCAAGTAAGTGATGATGGTGCAATCTTGGTGATCATTGACGAGATTCTAGCTGCCAACCAAGATAAAGTAGAGCAGTACAAATCTGGAAAAGACAAACTCTTTGGTTTCTTTGTTGGGCAAACGATGAAGGCTAGTAAAGGGACTGCAAATCCTGGTAAGGTAAATGAACTACTTAAAGCGCGTTTAGGATAATAGATGTAGGGTCGAAAATTTGACCCCAGATCAGCCGGTCGATCTTATCGACCCTACGATAGGGAGAATATGATGCATAACTTTATACTACAACTCTCCGAAAAGATAGACAAGTCAGTCAAGTATCAAAAAGTAAAGTCATTTTTCCGTTCACTTCTTGAAGATGTGAATTACCCTTATAAAAGATATTTTGATGCTTTCATGATACTTTTGATCGTTATCTCTATCTCTATTTTGATCATGAGTAAAACAGGAAAGATCCCCGAGTGGCTGGTTGAGTTTGATCTCTATTTTGTCACAGGTATCTTTGCTTTAGAATATCTGTTGAGACTCTGGATAAGTCATGACATTCATAAGTATCTGGTTTCTTCTTCCAATGAAAAGAGTTCGGAACGATACTGGACAATTATAAAGTCAAAATTGCGTTATATGATCTCTCTACCTGCACTCATAGACCTTGTGGCTATCTTCCCAAAATTTAGAATTATTAGACTTTTGAAGCTCTATCATTACATGCATGGTGCATCAAGTCTTTTTAATGCTTTACTGAAAAAACGTTTTGAATTCATCTTTTTAGGATACATGCTTTTTGGTATTACCTTTACTTTTGGTTCTATATTCTACCTGCTTGAATTTGGGATAAATGAAGAATTACATTCCTATTTAGATGCTATTTACTGGGCATTGGTGACCATATCAACAGTGGGGTATGGAGACATATCTCCTGTGACTGAAATGGGTAAAATTATTTCTATGTTTGGTATCGTCATTGGTATCGCTATGATCTCTTTTGTAACCTCTGTAATGGTCTCAGCTTTTTCTGAAAGATTTGATGAACTGCGTAATCAAGACAGTATCAATCATGTCAACAAAATGCACAATGTTGTCATTATCAATGGGTACGGTCATTTAGGTGCAACGATCGCTAAAAAACTCAAGATACATAAAATGTATGAACCGGTAATTATAGAAAGTAATGAAGAAAAAGCTTCAATTGCAGTGCAAGACGGATACCAGGTCATACATGCAGATGGTTCTTCTGCAAAGATCATTAATGATCTCTATCAACGTAGTAACATTGCTGCGATGTTGACACTGAGAAGCTCTGATATAGACAATATCTATTTTATACTCAATGCAAAGAGTATACGAAAGAAATCAGTTGTTTATACACGTATGAATCAAGTAGCGTTGCATGCACAGTATGTAGCTACCAAAGTTGATGGTATTGTAGAACCTTATGATGTAGTAGATACTAAAACGTTTAACTATTTAAAGAAACATAGCCTAGAGGAGCATAAGAGTATTGTCTTTTTTGGTTATACACATAAAAGTAAACATATATGCAAGGCATTACAAAAAGAAGGCTTGGAGGTTACTATCTATGAGATAGACAATGCACGTTATGAAAGTGCAAGAGCTGATGAATTTACCAATGTTGTTTTTATTGATAAAAAAGCTACTCAGGCACCAGAGATCAGTGATGGTATAGCAGTGTGTGCAATGGATGATGAAGCTTTAAATGTATACTATGCAATTACATTGCGTGCAAAAGGATTTGATTCCGAGATCGTAGCATTGTCAGACAGTAAAGAAGACAACAGAAAATTACTTTTAGCCGGAGTGAGCAGGATCTTTGATATGTATGATGAAAGTGCATCACAATTTGTTGAAATGATCGAAAATAAAGAGAAGGATATATAGAATGAAGATAGCTATCATAGGAGCAGGTAAATGGGGAACAGCATTGTATCATGCATATTCTCAAGATAATGATGTGGTGATCTCGTCTCGTTCTACGAAAGAGATGGAGAATTTTGTACCTATGGATGAAGCATTACAACGTGAGTATCTTGTGATGGCAATTCCTGCACAATTCGTACGTGGTTGGATGGAAGAGAATTTTGTGGATCACGGTCAAAATATATTGGTTGCTGCTAAAGGTATTGAGACAAGTACGGGGGCATTTCTAAATGAGATATATGGCTCTTTTGTGCCTCCTGAAAGATTGGCATTTGTCTCAGGACCTTCATTTGCTGCAGA
Source organism: Sulfurovum sp. (assembly GCA_016744875.1). GTDB lineage: Bacteria > Campylobacterota > Campylobacteria > Campylobacterales > Sulfurovaceae > Sulfurovum. Next base: position 51,539 of record JADGDL010000001.1, on the reverse strand, counting down.
AGTTATGAAGTCTTTACCTACAGCTTTGATGATCAGTTCTAGCAATGAGGAATTGGCTAATATATATGCGGAAGCTCTCCCTTCTTTTATCAAAGGGTATGTGAGTGATGATGTGGTAGGAGCAGAAGTCTCTGGTGCCTATAAAAATGTCATTGCCATTGCTGGTGGTGTCTGTGATGGTCTGGGACTTGGCAACAATGCAAGAGCTGCACTTATCTCAAGAGGTTTGGTCGAGATGACACGTTTTGGAGAAGCTTTTGGCGCACAAACTGAAACCTTTCTCTCATTAGGGGGAGCAGGAGATCTTTTTCTAACTGCATCTTCGACACTTTCACGAAACTTTAGAGTAGGCCTAGGACTTGCGAAAGGCAAAAGTATGGATGAAATACTTGAAGAGTTGGGAGAAGTGGCAGAAGGTGTTCCTACAGCAAAAGCACTCTATAAGTTAGCCAAAGATAAAAATATTTATTTGCCTATAGCCCAAGAAGTCTATGCTATGATAGAAGAAGGTAAAGATCCTCGTGAGAGTGTGAGAGATCTATTAGGTTAAGAGGTATAAGATGCAAAGATCATTGAAAGTATGGATAGTATTACTGTTTTGTACTTTTTTGATGGCTGATGAATTAGAATTACCAACACATGAGATACATTTCACGGGACAACAGCATTTTGAAGAATCAGATCTACAAGATGCTTTAAGTGTAGATGCTGCAAGTTTTTGGCAGTTTTGGAAAGATGATACCCCACGACTCAAAGATAAACTTCGACCCACTCTGGAACCCTCTTTAATAAGTTTTTACAGGTCAGAAGGATTTTATGATGCAAACTTTACGATAGAAGAGAACAATACAAATATATCTGTATCTATTACAGAAAATGAACCTGTCAGAGTGAGAGATATAAATATCTCAAGCGATTTTGATCTTCAAGATCTTGTTATACTTGAAAAAGGCACTATTTTTAGAGTTGAAACCTTTACATCGATCAAGAGTAATATTATAGAACAGCTTCTGAAAGAGGGGTACTGTTCTTATGATCTGGATGCCAAAGCATATGTGGATCTGGATGAACATATCGTAGATTTCCAATATAAGTTAACAAAAGGTGGTATCTGTACTTTTGGTAAATTGACAACATCTGGACTTAAAACAATAGATGATGATGTCATCCTATCCAGGGTTCGTGCATTAGAAGGAGAACGTTTCAATACGGAACTTGTGCAGGAAACATCCAATAACCTTTATGCACTCACTTCTTTTGATTCTGTACTTATCAGTGTAGATAGAAAGTTTTATAATGTGGTTCCTGTAGATATAAAGTTCAAAGAGATGGAAAAACCATACCATACTGAAATTGGTCTAGGATACGATACTTATGTAGGAGCACGTGTCCATGGGAATATTGTTAAAAATAATTTTTACGGTCAAGCCCAAAAATTGAAACTTCAACTTGCATGGTCTAAAAAAGAACAATTGGCAAGATTGGACTTTTTTAAACCGGCATTATTAAATCTTTTTACATATAACATTGACTTTGGTGCAAACTTAGGATATTCGAATCTTGAATATGATGGATTTCAGGAAGAGATGGAATTTGCCAGAGGTTATTTGGAATACCATGATGGGCGGTTGAAATTACGTGCAGGTATGGCTGTGGAAAATATTAGGATCGATGCCTTAGATAATATTAGAGAGGGTGAAGATTTAGAACAGGCAGTGAATGAAGGTCTTTTCTTACTGACTTACTCTTATGTGGATTTTGTTTATGATGCAAGAGATTCAAAGTTAAATCCAAAATTTGGTTATTATCTTGCAGCATATGCAGAAGCAGGATTTTCAAGTGATGAAGATACCAGTGCGTATCATAAAACACAGTATGAAGGAAGGCTTATTTATACGTTTGCGAACCTTACACTTTCTACTGTAGGAAAAGTAGGGGTTGTGGAAGCTGAATCTGCGGAGGGACTTCCCGAATCCAAATACTTTTTTGCAGGGGGGTCTTACTCCAACCGTGCTTATGGGTATAGAGAAATAGGTGTGATACTTTCTCCTACGGAAGATACCATTAATGGTGCATCAAGTATGGCAAATCTCTCTTTAGAAGCAAATTATCCGGTATGGGGAGATGTATACGGTGCTGTTTTTACAGATAACACTATGCTTACTGATGAGAGTTATAATTTCGATGGAGAGATCATCACGTCTGCAGGTCTTGGCGTACGATATATGACACCTATCGGCCCTTTTAAATTGGATGTAGGTTTTAATGTGCAAGACACTTCACAGTATGCTATCTCATTTCAGATAGGACAGTCATTTTGATTCTGTTAAAAGCATTATACAGGGAGGTACTAAATGCCGAGTATTAAAGCATTTCTGTTTTACGGACCTCTCCTTTGGTTAAGAAAGATCATCGTCTATATATTAGGTCTAGTTATTATATTGGGTTTCGTACTTTATTTTGTAGCAAATTCTCCCTTCATCATCAAAAAGGTAGCAGAGACTTTTGCACCTGATTATAACATTACGTACAGTCGCATATATGGCAATGCACTAACAGGTATTGAGATCGATGACCTTGCTTATAATAAAGAGCCACTGGCACAACATATCGCATTACGATGGAATCCAAACGGGCTTGTGAAAAAAAAGATCATTGTATCTAAGCTTGAGATAGAAAAAGCCAATGTTGATACGATAAAAACATTGATCGCTTCTTTCCCTACTGATGAAAATCAAAGTAAAGAAGTAAACAGCTCTGCCCCCTTTGCTTTTGAGGTAGGAGTCCATCATGCAGCCTTGAACCTTGAATCTTTTGTAGAGCAGGGGATCACTTTTTCAAGGGTCACATTAGATATAAAAGATGTTGTCTACGCAAATGAAAGTTTGAATATTGGTAATTTATCTTTAGAGACAGATAGCAATGTGACAGATATTATTTTGCATGCCGGTCTGAAAGATGGCAAGGTAAATGTGAAAGAGTTAACCATTAAAGAACTTGATGCGCTTGCACTGCAAATACTTTTCATACCTAAAGATAATGAGAGTAATGATAGTATCAAAAGTGATGATACTCATAGAACAGAAAAGAATACCAATAATGAATTGTCAAAAAATCCATTGATACCTCAATGGGTCATGATTGATAAATTGGCGATCAGTATACTTCCTTTAAAATATGATCCTGTAGACATCAGGTCATTCAATGTAAATGGTAGTGATGCAGTTTTTGATGTGCAAAACCTTCTGCTCCAAAAAGCAAATGTAGATTTGAATGCTACTACCAACCTTAGTAATGTTTTTTATACTACAAAAATTAAAAACAATAAGCTCATTGGAAAGGTAGATTTTAAACCGAAAGAAAGATTGTTTGAACTTTATGATCTGCCTATACGACACGAAGCAGTTGGAGAAATCACTTTAGATCTCAATGTGTCTGAAGAACAAGTGGTAACAGATCTGAAAATCACCATGAAACAGTTACTGAAAGCTGAGAAAGATGCTTTTAATCTTGACATAGACAAATTACACTCCTATCTAGTATACGACATAAAAAAAGGTCGTATGCAAGTAACTAGTAATCTGATGATCACAACACCGTATGCAGAGGATGTTTTCATCTCAAATCTTTTTGTTATGGATGACAATATTAGTTACAGTGGTGAGATCCATGCAGAAGAGATCATAGGGGTGGAAGCAAAATATGTAAAACCTTTGAATCATTTAGAAGTGCACTATACTGGTGATATACAGAGTATAAGCACAGAGATAACAGCAGATAATCTGAAAGGAACATTTGTTTCTGATGATTTTAAAAACGCTAGTCTGCATTTAGAAACAAAAGAAGCCTTGTTTTTACGTGACTTTGTTGAGCTTCCTGTAGAACTTAACCAAACAAAAGCTGACCTTGTGATAGATGCACCGCTTTCTTTTGAAGAAAATGCCACTTTATCTGCTAATGTAAACCTACATTCCAATGTCGTGACTATGGATGCAAACATAAGTTATAAAGAGAACTTAGAGATAAAGTCAATGACATATATACCTAAAGAGTCACTTTTGAGACCATATAGTAAAGAACTGAAATGGGACAGTCTAAACCCTATAAGGACAGATGCACAGTTAAAGGATGACATGGTAGATGTTCAGCTTCAAGCAGGCACATTAAAGACTAATGCAGCTTACATATTTAGCAGTAAAGAGATAAATGGTACGTTAGATCTTGGTGGATTAAAAACAATTCTCTCCGGTAATTTTGAGGAAGAACTTAAAATGGATACCAAGATAAGTTCTATGCCATCTTTACTGAAAAGTGTTGAGGGTGTTTATACCTTGGAAGCACTGCCTAATGTAAAAGGAAGTGCTGATCTTTCCGTAGTTATTTCTCAGTTAAAAAGCGCAGATGTTACTTTAAAGTCTCCACATATTGCTTATGTAGTGGATATGGATACTGAACATGTTGTAGAAGACATTACTGTTGAAGTGGAACTTGATGCTTCAGAGCTTGTACTGAAAAAGTATCAACTTAGCTATGCAGATCAAAAACTTTTCTCTACAAAACCTTCGAGGGTTTCCTTTGTTGATGGTAATGTTAGTATCTCACCTTTTTGGCTAAATGATGAACTTGAGATCAATGGTCTGTACGATATAAATGCTTCGAGTGGTGAGGTCAATGCTACAGCAAAAAAATTACATATAGCGCATGATCTAGTAGAACTTGACTCTGAGGTGGATGTAAAAACAGTGTTAGATGGAAACAAAACATCTGTACATGGGAAAGTGATCATTTTAGGTGGAAACATCTATTATGACCTGGGGCAAAAAACCTATGCGTCAGACTCAGATATACTTATAGTGCAAGAGTTAAAAGAGAATGAACCAAGTGCATTTATGGAAAATCTTTCTGTGGATGTTCAAGTACAAAGCAAAGAACCGCTGGTTTACAAAAAAGGTGCCATAGATATAAAAGCCAAAGCAGATTTGGGTATACATAAAGCTGAGCAGGGGGAACTGATGCTTCTAGGAAGTGTTGAGATTCTAAAAGGGGGAAGTTATACCTTTGAAAGAAAACGTTTCGTACTCGACAAAAGTTATGTACATTTTACCGGTGATCCAAATAATCCGCTCATCGAAGCCATTGTGAACTATAAGTCACTTAATCATCTGATTACCATCACTGTGAGTGGTACACCAAATACACTTCATATCAACTTTTCTTCTGTACCAAGTCTGAGTAGAGGACAAATACTCTCTATCATTTTATTTGATTCAGAAGAGGGAGCAGGAACAAATTCAGGGGATGATATGATGAAGATGATGGGAGGTGCCATGGCAAAATCAGCACTCTCAGATCTAGGAGTACAGCTTGATCATCTTGTTTTAGGCGCTGGAAACAGTATAGAAGTAGGACAAAAGCTATCTGATAAAATGACGATCATTTATGTGAATGATATTGTTTCGGGTGTAAAGTTAAAATATGAGCATACTCATAAATTGGAAAGTGTCATCTCAGCAGATGAAGAGTCGCAATCCTATGATATCATCTATAAGAGGGATTTTTAGAAGACACATGTATACTAATTATTTTTAAGTTTACTATGAGTATAATGAAAAATATCGATATATATGTTAAAAGCTAAACTCACTGTGAAGTGAGGACAGAAAGTTATGGGTCTTTAGAGTTGGTATCACTGGCTGAGAATAAAGATCGCCAGACTACACAATAGAATAACCCTATGTCACTCATGGACTATTCTGTCTCCTTCATTAATTATCCTAAAAGGATTAATTTTATGGCATTGAAAATTAAAAACAGACTGAATGTACTGCTAATTATTGTTATGATATTAGTAAGTATTTCATCATACTATACTTACGTATCTTACCAGAATTATTCTACGGCAAAAAAACATACAAAAATTTCATCTTTTATTTATGAGATAGAGTCTACATTGGGCAAGATATCTTTTGAAAGGCTTGATACTGCAAAATATTTAGCAACAAAAGAAATAAGCAGTTTAGAAAAAGTAATGCAAAGAAGAAAGGCGGTTGACCGTGCCTTAATAGAGTTGGATACCTTTGTCACACAAAACGGCCAGTATACGATCTTTCATGCACAGGTTAATGATGTTCAAGATGCGATGAAAGAAGTTAGAAAAGAAGTTGATCAGCTAAGTGAAACGTATGAGAATACTTTTTTGGATGCTTACCATACTAAGGTATTTGGACTACTTTTAGAGATACTTAGAGAGATCACTGCTGTAGAGAGATCAAAGATGATACATAGTGACCTAGCAATGTATGTACAGTATACAATACTCAGAGAGAACAGTGTTTTTGAAAATACGGGTATACACTTTATATTGTACGGATCAAAAATCATGAGTGGAGAAGACAGAGTACTTTTGGCACAACTTGTAGGTAATGACACCTTGCCAAAATTTGATACTTTGTTAAGTAAAGATATAGCTGCAATAATCTCTGAACTGCTCACTAACGAACAATTCAAATCAATGATCAAGTTAGAACGTGACATGATTCTGCATGAGGCGCGAAAAGGGGATTACTCGGTTTCCATTGAGGGATGGGTAAATAAGATAGAAACAAAGATGGATTACTTTAAAGTAGTACAGACCTTATTGCGGGAAGATATTGAAAACAGAGAACAGGAATATCTGGCACAAAGTAGATGGCCTGTTATTGTATCTACAATAGTGATGTTGATATTGTTGTTTGTTCTTTTTGGATTAGTGAGACTTTATTTCAAAAAACAGCAAGATCAATCTATCTCTTCTGAAACTTTGAAAGATATAGCGGTGGTATTTAATGAAAATCAGCAAAAAGAGATTCGAAGATTGATAGCAAATGGTAAAGTAGATCATATCTATAAGTTTTTGATCCAAGCCATTAAAGATGCCAACCAGACCAAAGATCTTTTCCTTGCAAGTATGTCTCATGAGATACGTACACCACTTAACGGTATATTAGGATTTACACAACTTTTAAAAGAATCAGATACCAAAACAGAAAGAGAAGAACATATTGCAGTGATAGAGAAGAGTTCTGCAAACCTTCTGAGTATAGTTAATGATATACTTGACCTTTCAAAGATAAAAGCGCAGAAGATAGAATTGGAGAATATAGAATTTGACCCGATAGACAGTTTTGAGGCTGCTGTTGAATCTTATGCTGCCAAAGCATCAGAAGAGAATATTGATTTCAAGATCTTTTTGGATCCTCATCTTCCTACACTGCTTATAGGTGACCCTACAAAGCTCTCTCAGATCATAGTAAACCTTGTGAGTAATGCTATCAAATTTACTTCTAAGAACGGTGAAGTGAATGTCAGGATCGAAAAATTATCTGAAAGTACAGAAGGTGTGAAGATCAAATTTTCAGTCTCTGATACAGGTATTGGTATTACCGATGAGCAGAAAAAAAATATATTTGATGCATTTACTCAGGCAGATGTCAGCACAAGCAGAAAATATGGTGGTACAGGTTTAGGACTTTCTATTTCAGGTAAGTTTGTTGAGCATATGGGAGGAAAACTTAATATCAGAAGTGTTAAAAATGAAGGTTCTACCTTCTATTTTACATTGCAAATGAAGAAGGCTGAAAACGCAGGAAGAAGAAAAGTGGATGATATGAGTGCTTACACTGTTGGAATTCTTAATCCGCATATAGAGGATGAGTACTTTATTAATAAAAATTTAGAAGCATATATCGCTTATACGGGAGCATCTATCACGCATTATAATGATGAATCTTTGTTAGCACTAAAAGGTTCTTCTCACCTTCCGGATATTCTTTTTGTTGACCATCAATTCCGTCACAGAGGAGCTGAAATAGAAAAGTTCTTAGAGTTTGATACCAAGATAATCATGCTCTCAACAGGAGATCAAAAGCGTAATCTAAAACGTTACAAATCACGTATAGACAAGATACTCTATAAACCGATAAACTTTACAAAAACACTGAAAATGTTGAGTGATAAAGAAGAAACTACTGAAAGTAAGAAGAAGATCATTTTTGAAAATGTACATGTACTAGTTGCTGAAGATAATATGATCAATCAAAAATTGATACTTAATGTACTCAATAGACTTGGTGTTGAGGTCAGTATGGCAAATAATGGCCTTGAAGCACTGGAACAGCGTATGGAAAATGAATATGACATGATATTTATGGATGTTGAGATGCCAGTAATGGGTGGTATGGAATCAACGGGTAAAATATTGGGTTATGAAAGAAAGAATGCTAAAGAACATATACCTATCGTTGCATTAACAGCCAATGCTCTCTCGGGAGACAGGGAAAAATACATAGGTGCAGGTATGGATGCCTATCTTTCAAAACCTATAGAATTAGGGGCTCTTAATGATCTTTTAATAGACCATTTTGAAGACAGGATCGTAGAAGATCTAGGATAGTCTATTTTTAAAATCTTCATAGCTAAATTCCCTTACTACTTCTATCGTTCCATCTACTTTTTTGATGGCAATGGAGGGGAGTTTAATACCATTGAATGTAGTGGCTTTGACCATTGTATAGTGCATTTGGTCCTCAAAAATAATTTTATCTCCTATCTGTATCGGTGTATCAAAACTATAGTCTCCCATAATGTCTCCAGCTAAACAGGTATTACCTGCAAGGCGGTATGTATGTTTTTTTTCTCCAGCCTTACCTGCTCCTTGTACCTCTGCACGGTAAGGCATGATTATGGTATCTGGCATATGCGCTTCAGCAGAAGAGTCTAAAATGGCAATATCCATACCATTGTTGACGATATCAAGCACAGTAGTAACCAGTGTACCTGTCTCCCAACCTATGGCTTCACCTGGTTCAAGATAGACTTCAACATCATATTTGGCTTTAAATGTCTGTATGAGTTGGATAAGTTTTTCAATATCATAACCTTCACGGGTAATGTGATGGCCTCCCCCAAAATTAATCCATTTCATGTTTGGGATAAATGTTCCAAACTTCTCTTCAAAGTTTTTCAGTACATTTTCAAGGGCAGAACTATCTTGTTCACAAAGTGCATGAAAATGTAAGCCATCACAGAGACCCAGTATAGATTTATCTATATTCTCCAAAGTTGTACCAAGTCTTGAATGGATACCACAGGGGTTATAGATCTCTTTGGGTGACTCGGAGTATTCGGGGTTGATACGTAGTCCCAGGGAAAGTTTTGGATTGACCATTTTTGCCTGTAGTGCAAAGGTCTGGAATTGTACAGGAGAGTTAAAGACCAAATGATGAGAGATATTGGCTATCTCTTCGATCTCATCTGCTTTAAAGGCAGGTGCATAGGTATGTACTTCTTTGGAAAAGATCTCATCTGCAAGTTTTGCTTCATGAAGTCCACTTGCACAACAACCATCAAGATAGGGCTGTAACAGGGGAAAACTTTTCCACAAAGCATAACCTTTAAGTGCCAACAATACTTTTGCACCACTCTTTTTTTTCACAGTGGAGATCAGTTCAAGGTTTTGTATCAGTTTTTTTTCTTCCAATAACCAGCATGGAGATGGAAGGGGCATAGAATCTCTAAATATCATTTGAAATTATAGCAATCAATTATAAAATTTTTTGCTATAATTAAAATCTGAATATTAAAATTGTGCAAAGGAATGGATGATGAGTGAAAGAGAAAAGCAAGCACGGCGAGGTAATCTTAGGTTTACCGGTGATGATATTGTTTTAACAAGTACTCTTATGGATAAGCTAACAAATGCTATAGATATTGTTTATTATTTGATGGATCATCAAAATGAAGACACATTTGTACTCTTGTTGTTGCAAGCACAGAATGTAAAGTTGGAAATGTTGTTGGAATCAGAGAAAAGAGAATCTGATATACTTTTTGAAATAGATAAAGAAAAATCAATTTATGCAATGCTCTGTCAAGATACCAAAGTAGATGGTGGATACAGGTTTGCAGAAAGAATTATTGGTAATGTTGTTTCAAAAGAGGGTAAAGATATCTATTGTGCAGAGCTTGAAGTACGCTCTACCAACTATAAGCTTAGAGGGGTGATACTGAAACTGGTCGAAACCTTTATAAAGGCTCAACAGGAAGGAAAATCCGGAGAAATCATATATAAAAGTCTAAATTAGATTTGGGTATGGTTTTTATGTGAATCATTTGGGTTTAAGGGCATTTAAGGTAAAATCGCGTCCAAATATACCTCAGTGATGATGGTAAAAATTAGTTAAGGATGATTTGGAATGAAAAGAACATACCAACCACATAGTACACCAAGAAAGAGAACACACGGATTTAGAACAAGAATGAAAACTAAAAACGGTAGAAAAGTGATCAATGCAAGAAGAGCTAAAGGTAGAAAAAGACTATCTGTATAAAGATAGTGGGTCAATACCATCAGTTCAATAAAACATTTTACCAGGATTCAAACCGGTAAAGAGTTTAACAGCGTGTATAAACACGCCACAAAAACATGGCATACACCGTATTTTGTACTTTTTTATAAAAAAAATGATCTGTACAAAGTGGGGTTTGTAGCCTCCAAGAAAATTGGAAATGCAGTACATCGAAACAGAGCAAAACGTTTGTTAAGAGCACACTTCATCGAAAATACTGACCTCTTATCTCATGGTTCTTATGTCTTGGTTGCAAAACCTGCACTCATAGACGAAAATTACCAAGTGACTCGCAAAGCGTTTCTCCATGCACTTAAAAAATGTTCAGCCATTTAACACTATACTTATAGAACATATATTATAAAAGGTAAAACTTTGGAACAACAAGATCTAAATAAACGACTTATTCTAGCACTGGCACTCTCATTTTTTGTATTTGTAGGTTACAGCTATTTTTTCCCGCCAACACAACCCACAACGCAAACTGAGCAAAAGCAGGAAAACACTGCACAACAAACACCTACAGTAGATAATACAGGTTCTGCAACACAAACACCTACCGTTTCCTCATCTGCTTCTGTAGCTTCAAGTGCACCGGTACAGATGGCTTCATCAGTATTGGCAACAGTGAAGTCAGATCATTTCATCATTACAGTGGATGAATTCGGACGTATTGCACAAATGGAATTGCTTGAAGCAAAATATCATGATGAAGATGGCAACAACCTAAAAATATTAGATGTAAATGAAGTAAAGCCTTTGGAAGTGAGATTTTCTGATGTAAAACTGAATGAAGAAGCATTTAAAACACCTTATGTAAATGCTGGAAATAAAGTAGTAGATCTAGGTTCAGGTGAGCAAACACTCACACTTACACAAACACTTTCAACACTAACAGTAACAAAAAAGATCACATTTAAACCAACTGGTGAATATAAAGTCACTATAGATACTTCTGCTGAAACACCGTACTTTGTAACACCTGGACACAGACCAGTAGCAGACAAGTCTATCTATATGCTTGTGAGAGGTGCATTGGTAAAAGGTGCTGATGATATTATCAATACCGTTGAAGATGGTGATGCTGAAGGATATGAAAAGTTTGAAAATGCAAAGATAGCTTCTGCCTTTGACAGATATGTCGCTTCATTGTTCTTTGATTTTGACAAAGGTTTGAATGTTTCTATCTTAAAAGAGGCAAATGATGATCCTCTTATCTTTGTACAGGGAGAGAAGAGCTTACAATTAAATGCATACATTGGTCCTAAAGACCATGAAATTCTTAAAAGTATCAATCCAGAACTTACAGATGCGATTGAATTTGGATTCTTCTCATTTTTGTCAACACCATTTTTTAAAGTGCTTTTATGGATAAACAATTATGTAGGTAACTGGGGATGGGCTATCATACTATTTACGCTTCTTGTGAAGTTTGTTTTATTCCCACTCTCATACAAAGGTATGATGTCTATGCAAAAGCTTAAAGACTTAGCACCTAAGATGAAAGATCTCAAAGAGAAATATAAGGGTGACCCTGCAAAGATGAATGCACAGATGATGGAGATGTATAAGAAGCATGGTGCAAACCCAATGGGTGGTTGTTTACCTTTACTCCTCCAAATCCCTGTATTTTTCGCATTGTATCGTGTACTTTTAAATGCTGTTGAACTTCAGGGTGCTCCATGGATACTATGGATAGAAGATCTTGCTGTAATGGATCCATATTTTGTGCTTCCTGTACTGATGGGTGCATCTATGTGGTTCCAACAAAAGATCACTCCATCTAACTTTACAGATCCTCTACAAGAGAAAATATTTAAATGGTTCCCTGTGATCATGACAGTGTTCTTTATCTATTTCCCATCTGGTCTTGTACTTTACTGGTTAGTGAACAACATCTTTACTATCGCGCAACAGTACTTCATCAACCATATGTATGCAAAACAGAAAGCAGCAGCAGTAGCAGCACATAAAAAGGATAAGTAATGAAGAAGGTTGAAGCACCGACACTTGAAGAGGCATATACCAAAGCCTCTGAAGTGTTAGAATGCTCTATTTCTGAACTTCAATATGAAGTTGTGCAACACCCCTCAAACGGTATCCTTGGTTTTATGAAAAAAAATGCCATTATTGTGGCTACATGTAAAGATAATCTATCAAAAGATACAAATACACACACTAAAGTCAAAGAAACCTTCCCTTCAGAAGAGGAGAGTGTAGCTTCTGAAATACTTGCCACAGTACAGGCAGACAGTAGTGAAGAAATACAAAAAGTTGATGTTGCAGTAGAGAATGATGACTCTGTCCAAGAACGGGATGCTGTACTTGACAGTTTTTTCGAACCTGAGTCTAAAGATGAATCTGAAGAAGTTGAAATGATTGAAGAAGAGAGTATCGTTTATGATGAACTCGGACAACTCATAGAAACACAATTAAAAGAATTACTTGGTCACTCCTGTTTTGATATTGATGTGGTTGAAGTAGATGTACGTGACAACACGGCATTGATCTTCATAGACGGGGAAGATGCCGCACTCCTCATAGGAAAAGAAGGGTACCGTTACAATGCACTCTCTTACATGCTTTTTAACTGGCTACATACGAAATATGAGCTATTTATTAAAGTTGAGATCGCAGAATTTTTAACTACACAGCAGGAGATGATACGTAATTACATCAAACCTGTGATTGAAAATGTTGCAAAAAATGGAAAAGGGAAGACACGTTTTCTTGATGGTATATTAGTGCAGATAGCTCTTGAGCAACTGCGTGAAAGATTTCCTGATAAATATGTAGCAGTAAAAACAAGTAAAGAGGGTAAAAAATTTGTTGTGATCAATGAATTTAACAATCCTTCGAAAAGTCAAAACTAAGCATTATGCATAACTCTATTGCAGCTATTGCCACGGCACATGGTGTCTCCTCCATCTCGATCATACGGGTTAGTGGAGATGCAGCTTTGGAGATAGCACACAAGATCTCACATCTTGAACAAATAACCCCAAGACATGCCCATCTAACTTCATTATATACTGCTCAAAATGATCTTATAGATCAAGCGATCATGATCTATTTTGCTGCACCTCATAGTTTTACAGGTGAAGAGATCGTAGAGTTTCAGTGTCATGGTGGAATGATAGTCGCTCAAGAGATTTTAGATACTATCGTATCATATGGTGTACGACTTGCTGAACCTGGAGAGTTTTCCAAACGGGCATTTTTAAATGGAAAGATAGACCTTACTGAAGCAGAAGCTATCTCTAAACTGATAGAAGCCAAATCGGTGGATGCAGCTAAAATACTTGCCAAACAGATGAAAGGTGAACTCAAAGTCTTTGTAGATGAGAGTAGAGAGGCATTGTTGCGTTCTCTTGCATACTCAGAAGTGATGATCGACTACGCTGAAGAAGATATCCCGGATGATATTATGCAGAGTATTACTGTTCAATTGGATGGATTGACCTCTAAGATAGAACAGATTGTTGATGCAAGTTATAGAAGAAGAGGTTTGATAGAAGGCTTTAAAGTCGCTATAATAGGAAAACCCAATGTAGGTAAAAGTTCTCTGCTTAATGCCTTACTCTCTTATGATAGAGCTATCGTCTCAGACATAGCTGGAACAACGAGAGATACGATAGAAGAGCAAGTTCGTATAGGTTCACACATTATAAGACTTGTAGATACTGCAGGTATCCGTGAATCAGAGGATACTATAGAGAAGATAGGGATAGAGCGTTCATTGACATCAGTTGGAGATGCAGATGTGATCATAGCATTGTTTGATGCTTCAAGGGCATTTGATAAAGAGGATGAAAAAATACTCTCTATCATTGATGCACTAGATGATGATAAACAGCTTATTGTAGCAGTCAATAAATCTGATCTTGAAAAGTTTTTTGACGTTGAGAAACTACAAGGTTATGAGATGATAGAAGTAAGTGCTAAAAGAGCTTTTGAAAAACTTACAGGAAGACTTGAATCTTTACTGGACGGTATCGGTGAGGGAGAAGAACTGATGCTCATCTCTGCGCGACAGATAGAGGCCGTAACTCAGGCGAAAAGATCTATATTTGAAGCAAAAAGACCTTTGCTAGATGGAGAGTTAGAGTTCTTTTCTTATCATTTACAAGAAGCGGTAAAGTCCATTTCTTCCATTTCAAAACCGTATGACAGTGAAGAGATACTGGACAAGATGTTCGGTGAATTTTGTTTGGGGAAATAGTATGAAAGTATTTGAATATTTTGAAAACCTTGAAAATATTGAACTTTATTTGATCATTGTTTTGATCATTGTCACATTGTGGCTCATGAGAAATACGGTGAAGTTTTATAAAGGTGAAAAAAGAAAAATAAAGCATCTTCATCGTTTTGCTAAAGAGGGTGAAGAAGACTCACAGTATAAACTTGCACAGCGTTTCCAAAAAGGAGACATGGTAAAAAGATCATGTAATGATGCTGCATTCTGGTATCAGAGAGCAGCATTTTCCGGGAATGCAGATGCCAAAAATAAGATTAATAAAATTTTGAAAAAAAAGCGTTGTTAGTAGCATCTATAAAGTTAATTATGTATAATGTAAAAATTATATCTGAAGGAAAAAAATGTTTAAAATAGTCACTATTCTGATATTCTCTTTTATGAGTATGTTTCTCACTACAGGATGTGTTCAACCTGATGTTAGTGTTGGGGGACAATCTTGGTGGAATAAAAAAAGTGCAGATGATGTAGATCTTTCTGATCTGGATGATAATCTTACGATGTCTGAGACCATGATCTCTGAAGATGGTGAAGAGAGAATGGCACGAATAGAGTTCCCTGTTGCAGAGTATTCACGGTTACCAAGAAAAGGTAGAGGAACGATCACAGGTAAGATATACATCAATGACCTCTACGGCACTCCTATTTATGGGGGAGGTACAAGACTCTACTTGAACCCGGTTACTTCTTATTCGGAACAATGGTATGAAGCAAGCTACTTGGGTGGTAATAAAATGCAAAAAGCAGATGGTAGACTCTTTAATTACCTGAAGTTTACTGCAGCAAACACAAGTGGTAAGTTTTCATTTTATGGTGTACCGTCAGGAAGTTACTATCTTATAGGTACAGTGAAGTGTGGTACAGCGTGTGGGTATGAGAATGAAAAAAGTATACGTATCGCTACAAAAGTGAGCGTATATGGAAATCAGATCGTTGAACAGGACCTGACTACAACACCCGAGTAAAGACTCAGAGGCTTATGATTTAGGATAAGCCTCTTCCAGTGCTTTATAAAGTTCGTCTGGACTTACATTTTCATTTTTCTCTAAAATACCCTGCATACTCACATTGTCTTCTTCCCCATTCCATATTTTGATATAGGTACCTTCTTTGTATCCATGGTCTTGTCTAAATTGATTTAATATATTTTTACCTACATAGAGTTTATACAGGGCATCAAGATTCAATCCAGACTGTATAGCTACATCTAAAAATGCAGCCATAAGTTTTTCTGTTGAGCCTCCACAGAAGATGGTTTTCATAAGTACTTCTACAACAGCTATCTGTTCATAGTAATCTTTAAAGGTCTCTTGTATATCTCCACAGAAAGTAGTGAAGTTAGCCAGAGAATTGATGTTGTTTGCAAGTGTTTCTATACTTCCAAGATCGCCTCTTTTGTAATCTTCAAGTCCTTGTGACATAATGAAATGCCAAATGTCTACTGCCTCTATTTTGATGTTTGCATAATCAGGTTTAGCATCTATATTTTTCCAGTGTTTCCATGGATAAGACTCTATCAGTTCAGCACACTCAAGATAAGTACAGCGTTTCCAGTCTATAGGTTTGCCATTTTTTGTCATACCCTCTTCCCAGCCAAGACCATTGGTTGCATCATTGAGTTGTTGTTGAAGCTCTAACATTTGTAAAATCTTATCCATTTGTAGCCTTTAATTCATAGTGACATATTCTACCTTCTCAACACTTATTTAGTACTTTTTTAGTAAAATAATAGCCATAATTATCGCCTTAAAGGACGCACTATATGTCACAACCTGTTGAAGATTTAGATGAAGTTTTAAAAAATCATAAGCTAAGCAAAGAAGAGTATGAAGATATCTTACGTATCTTGGATGGTCGTCACCCAAATATTGTTGAGATCGGTATCTTCTCAGCGATGTGGTCTGAGCACTGTTCATACAAATCAAGTACGAAATATCTTAGAGGTTTTCCTACTGAAGCACCATGGGTCATCCAGGGACCAGGTGAAAATGCCGGAGTTATTGACATCGGTGACGGTATGGCTGCAGTCTTTAAAATGGAGAGCCATAACCACCCTTCATTCATTGAACCTTTTCAAGGGGCCGCAACAGGTGTAGGGGGAATCCTTAGAGATATCTTTACTATGGGTGCAAGACCTGTAGCGAATCTCAATGCTTTACGGTTTGGTACAGTAAAAGGTGATTCAGACATCGCTAAATACCAAAGACATTTGGTTCGTGGTGTAGTAGATGGTATCGGAAGCTATGGTAACTGTATGGGTGTGCCTACTATCGGTGGTGAAGTAAGTTTTGACGAATCATACAATGGAAACATTCTTGTCAATGCATTCTCCCTTGGGCTTGTAAAATCAGATGAGATCTTTTTAGGTGTTGCATCTGGTCTTGGCAACCCGGTTATGTATGTGGGTTCTAAAACAGGTCGTGATGGCCTTGGTGGGGCAGTGATGTCTTCAGACTCGTTTACTGAAGAATCAAAGTCACTTCGTCCAACGGTACAAGTTGGTGATCCTTTTACAGAAAAACTACTTTTGGAAGCATGTCTGGAACTCTTTCAAACAGACCTTATTGTCGGTATCCAAGATATGGGTGCAGCAGGACTTACTTCTTCGGCCTTTGAAATGGCTGGGAAAACAGGGGCAGGAATGATCATGCATCTTGATAAGGTTCCTGCCAGAGAAGAAGGAATGACTCCTTATGACTTTATGCTTTCTGAATCTCAGGAACGTATGCTTATTTGTGCAAAGAAAGGGAGTGAACAGGCGATCATTGATATCTTTGAGAGATGGGATCTTGATGTGGCTGTTATTGGTGAAGTAACAGATACAGCAAGAATGGAGCTTATGTGGCATGGTGAACCATGTGCAGATATGCCTATCGCCCCTGTGAGTGAAGAAGCACCTGTACTTGACAGACCAGTATCACGTCCAACATACTTAGATGAGGTCAATGCCAAATCCGTGAATGATTATCCGGAAGTGTCTGACCAGGAAGCGTATGAAACACTACTTTCAAACATAGAAGTATCTGACAAAGCATGGGTTTACAATCAGTATGACTCTATGGTACAGACAAACACGACTAAAGCGCCGGGAAGCTTGGATGCATCGTCTATTCGTATCAAAGAAAATGGAAAAGCCTTGTCTATGTCAGCAGACTGTAACCCTCGTTACTGTTACATTGACCCGTATAAGGGTGCAGCACTTGCAGTCGTTGAGTCGGGACGTAATGTTGCGATGTCAGGAGCAAGACCACTTGCAATTACAGATTGTCTGAACTTTGGTAACCCTGAAAATCCTGAAGTGATGTGGCAGTTCGCTCAGTCATGTGAAGGTATAAAAGAAGCGTGTTTAGAACTTACTACGCCTGTAGTCTCTGGAAATGTTTCATTGTACAATGAAACCAATGGGGTTTCTGTATATCCAACGCCTGCCATTGCTATGGTGGGACTGAATGAAAATGAGAAATCAGTACTTCCTTCAACATTTCAAGAAGAAGGATCACAGATCTTGCTTTTAGGTGAGACTAAAAGTGAGTTTGGCGGTTCACTTTACATCAAAGCACTTCACGGTGAGACCACTGGAACTTTGCCTAAGTTTGACTATAAGTCAGAACTTTCACTTTGGGAGATCGTGATAGATGCAAACAGCAAAGGTTTGCTTAAATCTGCAAAAGATATCAACGTCGGTGGTGTAGCTATAGCACTTTCTAAAATGGCGGCTACTTCAGGTAAAGGTATCGTGACAAACGTGCCTGTGTATAAGAGTAAAGACATTTTTTCTGAATCACAAAGTAGAGCATTGGTAGAGGTTTCATCTGAAAACTTAGTAGCTGTGGTACATATGGCTGCTTCTTTAGGGATATTTGTAACAAACATCGGTTCTGTGGGTGGAGACAAAGTAAAAGTAAATGATGTGGAACTTCCACTGGACAGAGTAAAAGATATTTACTTTAATACTTTTGAAAAAACAATAGAACAAGACATATAAGGGTAGATATGAGAGCATTATTAAGCGTAAGTGACAAAGCAGGTATTATAGAGTTTGCACAGGGTTTAGAGCGTCAGGGTTGGGAGATCATCTCAACGGGTGGAACATATAAAAAGCTGAATGAAGCCGGTGTAAAAGTTATCGAGATCGATGAAGTAACGAAGTTTCCTGAGTGTTTTGAAGGGCGTGTTAAAACATTAAACCCATATGTACATGGTGGGATCTTACATAAAAGAGGTGATGATGCACATGTGGCACAAGCCAAAGAGCTTGGTGTTGAAGGCATAGACCTTGTGTGTGTAAACCTTTACCCGTTTAAAGAGACTATCGAAAGAACTGAAGACTTTGATGAGATCATCGAGAATATTGATATCGGTGGACCTACTATGGTACGTTCGGCGGCAAAGAACTTTAACGATGTTCTCATTGTTACAGATGCAAATGATTATACTTCTGTGTTGTCTGCTTTAGAAAATAAAGAAGATACACTTGAGTTTAGACGTGGGCTGATGATCAAAGCATTTGAACATACAGCAGCGTATGATTCAATGATAGCAAACTATATGAACGGTCGTTTTAATGACGGTTTTGGTGAGTATCAGTTCATTACAGGTAAAAAATCTTTTCAAACACGTTACGGAGAGAATCCACACCAAAAAGGTGCACTTTATGAGTTTGATACACACTTTACAAACAACTTTAAACAAGTAAAAGGTGAAGCTTCTTTTAACAACATTAACGATGTAAATGGTGCACTTAAAATAGCATCTAGTTTTGGTGATGAAGATGCAGTATGTATCGTTAAACACGGTAATCCATGTGGTTTCGCTATTAAAGGCAGTCTTTTAGAGTCATACACTGAAGCACTAAGATGTGATCCGGTTTCTGCCTTTGGTGGTGTGGTTGCAGTGAATGGTATAGTGACTAAAGAACTTGCTGAAAAGATGAATGAGATCTTCTTAGAAGTTGTGATGGCAGCTGATTTTGAACCTGAAGCTTTAGAAGTATTTGAGAAGAAAAAACGTCTTAAACTTTTTGCTCAAGGAGGGACTAAACTTGTAATGTCAAAGGACTCTCATGACTTCAAACATGTAGATGGTGGATTTGTCTACCAAAACTCTGATTGTATCTGTGATAATGAAGTACATAATGCACATAAGAAATCTGAACTTACTGCTACTGAACAAGAGATGAAAGATCTAGAGATCGCATGGAAAGTAGCTGGACTTACTAAATCTAACTGTGTTGTCTATGTAAAAGACTCTGCGATGGTCGCAGTTGGTATGGGTATGACATCACGTGTTGATGCTGCTCAGTGTGCCCTTAAAAAAGCAAAAGAGATGGATCTGGATGTATCTGGTGCTGCTATGGCATCTGAAGCATTCTTCCCATTCAGGGACAGCATTGATGCAGCTGCAGCAGCAGGTGTTAAAGCTATTATCGAGCCTGGTGGTTCTATTAGAGATGATGAGGTTATTGAAGCTGCCAATGAACATGGTATCTCTCTTTACTTTACTACGGTAAGACACTTTTTACATTAATAGTCCAGTCAGAAAGATCTCTCTTTCTGACTCTTTTCTTTTTCTTCCCATAAAACACTATAATACATTATCCCCTATTTAGGAACTGATATGCATAAATTACTCATCATATGGAGTACGGCTGAGATAGAAGTAGCCAAAAAGATGGTATTACTTTACGGAAGTGTTATTTTGCCAAGAGGCTATTGGGATGAAGCACATATTATGATATGGGGTCCTTCTGCAAAGCTTTTAGCAGAGAATGTAGAGCTTCAAAAAATGGTTGCCGATGTACAGGAAACCGGTGTAAAGTTTTCCTGTTGTGTAGTTTGCAGTGATGATTATGGTGTTACAGAAAAGTTAGCAGCATTGGACATAGATATGAGACACACGGGAGAGATGTTAACGTCTTCTTTGCAGAGTGATTGGAAGGTGCTTACTTTTTAGCACCGTATTTAAACTGATACATCATGATTGAGGCAGCAATGCCTACGTTAAAACTTTTTACACCTTCCATCATTTCGATGGTAACCACTTCATCACATAAAGCGATGAGGTCTTCTGAAAGTCCTGATCCTTCATGTCCCATCAGTAGTACCCATTTATCATTTACCTTTACTGAAGAGAGTGGTGTTGAATCTTCTGTAACTTCTGCTGCGTAGATACGATATCCATTTGCTTTAAGTGTTGTGATCGTCTCTTTTATATCAGTATAAATATGCATTTTTAGCATAGAAATATGCCCCATAGAAACTCTCAATGCACGCCTAGAATAGGGGTGTGGCCCATAAGAAGGTACGAGGTAGGAGTCTATCCCTATGGCAGCGGCAGAACGTGCTATGGCACCTATGTTCTGTGTTGAACTTATCTCATCCAACATAAGTATATTGTCACCTAAGGCATTTAAGGAAGTCTCTTTTGGACGAATGCCATGCATCATGACATTGTGGTGTATCTTGTGACCCACTATACTTTGCATCTGTTCTTTCGTTGCAAGATAGAGTGTAATATCTTTATAGCTCTCAACCAATGTATGATATTCATCATAATAGGTTTGTGTCGCAAGGATACTTTTGACTTCTATCCCTTCTTCTAACAGAAGATTGACCACTTTAGGACTATCCGCAATAAAAGATCCGTCTTCTCTAAAAGCATTTTCCCTAAATTGATGGTAGAGTGTGAGTTCGTCTGCATGTATATCAGTGATTGTTGTAAAATTCATATGTGATTGTACACTATACTTGATGAATATGTATTGGGCAATCATTTATCTTTATTAGATATAATTCTTTATATTATAACTCAAGGTTAATAAATGAAAAAAATTATTTTAAGTTTTTTAGCACTGTCAGCGATATTAATGGCAGAATTACAACAAGTATGGTCAACACCAGAGTTTGCAGATAAAGGTATAAAGATCATTGATATACGTACACCTGCTGAGTGGAAAGAGACGGGTATAGTTAAAAACTCATATACAATCATGTTTTTTGATGAGAAAGGTGACTTTAATCTTGAAAGCTTTTTAAGACAGTTAAATATGGCAGTCAAAGAAGATGAGCAGTTCGCACTCATATGTAGGGTTGGATCTCGTACAGGTATGGTTTCTGAATTTTTATCAGAAAAGCTTGGCTACAAGGTGATAAACCTTAAAGGTGGCATCATGAAAATGATACATGAAGGGTATAAAACAGTACCGTATAAACATTAAATTTTTTAAACTTGATTGACATAGACTAAACCTTTTTGATATAATTAAAGAAATTATATTTAAAGAAAGATTAGAATGTCAAAAAGTTTATATGAAACACTCGGTGTAAGT
The DNA here is from genome assembly GCA_016744875.1 of Sulfurovum sp. GTDB lineage: Bacteria > Campylobacterota > Campylobacteria > Campylobacterales > Sulfurovaceae > Sulfurovum. The sequence continues at coordinate 29,572 of JADGDL010000001.1, read as the reverse complement.
GAAAATGCCACTGCCGATGAAATAAAAAAAGCCTACAGAAAACTCGCAAGAAAATACCACCCTGATATTAATAAAGAAGAGTCAGCAGTTGATAAGTTTAAAGAGATCAATGCTGCATATGAAGTTCTCTCAGATACACAGAAAAAACAACAGTATGATCAGTTTGGTGATCAAATGTTCGGGGGACAGAACTTCCATGATTTTGCACAGGGACAGGGACAAGGTGTAGACCTTGATGAGATTCTCAGATCTATGTTTGGAGGCGGTGCTGGAGGCTTCAGTGGAGGTTTCGGTGGAGCACAAGGCGGTTTTGGTGGCTTTGGTGGCCCAGACCTTGATATGCAGGCACGTATTACTGTACCTTTCATGGTGGCTATAGAGGGTGGAAAACATAATGTCTCAGCCAACGGTCAAAGTTTTGATATCAAGATACCTGCAGGCATAAAAACAGGTGAGACCATGCGTGTCCGAGGTAAAGGAAAACAGTATCAGGGACAAGCAGGTGACTTACTCATACAGATAGAAGTTTCAGCTTCAGATGAGTATGAAAGAAAAGGTGATAATCTTTATAAAACCTTTGATGTCCCTCTTAAAGAAGCACTTTTTGGTGGGAAAATTGCCATAGATACTCCGGAAAAAGAGGTCTCACTTAAAGTACCGCAAAATACAAAAAATGGTCAAAAGTTCAGGCTTAAAGGAAAAGGTGTTGCTGATAGAAAGACAGCAATGAAGGGTGATCTGTATTTGGTAGCAAATGTAGTTCTTCCTGATGTAGACACCCTTGATGATGAACTTAAAGCGATGATAGAATCTAAACTGTAAAGGATTACACATGCATAGTTATGACGAACCTGTTTACCTCATATCGGTAGTGGCAACGATGTTGGATATACATCCACAAACACTCAGACAGTATGAGCGAGAAGGACTTGTAGAACCTTCCCGTACACAGGGTCGTATGCGTTTGTACTCTCAACGTGACATAGAACGTATGAAACTCATCTTGCGCTTGACACGTCAAATGGGAGTGAACCTTGCAGGTGTGGATCTTGTACTTCAGCTTAAAGAACAGATAGATGGGATGCAAGAAGAGATGGATCTTTTACGTGAAGAACTGCGAAAATCTAATCGTAACGGATCAGTACACTCAAGTAAAGCTTTAGTGGCGAAAAGTACTTATGATATAATTATTTTTGAGGATTAAGTTAAAATATTAGTTAGTATCTCTATGTAAAGAGGATAAAGTGAAACAACAAAAACATTATAAATTTTTACAAAAGCAGATACTGTTACTGATATTTTTATCTATTATACCAGGCATAGTATATGTTACTTTTGGATATCTTCATAATGTCTTTATGCCGGCTATGCTTTGGTACGTTGCAATGTTATTTACTTCTGCGTATGGAATGTATCTCTATAAATGGTTTAATAATGCAAAAATGGAATATGAAGAACTAAAAATATGGTATGGTCAACTTATCACTTTTATGTATGTTATTTTTTCTTTATGGACAGTGATCTTTCTACTTTATGCACAGGAAGTGGAGAGTAATTTACACTATATCGCTATTTTTACACAGTTGGGTGCATCGGTAGTAGCTTCAACACTTTTGGTGTCTGAACGAAAGATCTTTATACCAATATTACTGATATTAATGGTACCGTTGATAATATATTTTGCTTTGATCGGATCATGGTATGGCTATATCTTATCACTCTTTTCCATGATCTTTCTAGGGGTATTGATCTATGCTTCCAACAATACCAATAAACTTATTGAAAAAAATTATTATCATGCACAACATGATGCTTTGACAGGTTTGCATAACAGACGTTATTATCTTGATTATATGGATGCGATGATTGAAAGACTTTCTGTTAGTCGTAAAAAAGCTCACATACTTTTGATAGATCTGGATTATTTTAAAACGATCAATGATTCATTGGGACATGATGTTGGAGATGATGTTTTGAAAGAGGTATCTAGACGTATTAATAATTATTGTAAATACTCACGTTTGGTTGCAAGACTTGGTGGAGATGAATTTATTGTTGTGACTAAAGAATATACTACGGATGAATCTTCGATAGAACAGATAAAAAAGTTTGCTGAAAATTTACTTGTTGAACTTAAAAAACCTTATATTATCAATAATCACCATTTGTATCTGAGTGCTAGTATAGGTATCAGTGCTGTTAACAATACATTTTCAAGCCCCCTTACATTTCTAAAAGAAGCAGATATTGCAATGTATGAAGCAAAAACACAGGGCAGAGATGGTGTTATTGTGTTCAATCAAGATATTGAAAGAAAGGTGAAAAGGCATATAGAGATAGAACAAAAATTGTATAAAGCATTGAATGACAATACAATAGATGTATATTATCAAGCACAGTTCAGTGCAGACGAAAAACTGGTTGGTGTTGAAGCGTTAGTACGATGGACCGATAAAGACTTAGGTATCGTACACCCAAATGAATTTATACCTATTGCTGAAAATACAGGGTTGATCCTGGAATTGGGTAGCTATATACTTCATAAAACATTTAAAGTTTTAGATAGTTGGAATCAAAGAGGGAAAGTGTTAGAGAATTTTTCAATCAACATCAGTATGCGGCAAATCATGTATGAACCATTTTTAGATGATGTAAGAACATTGATGGAAAAGTATGCTTTTAATGAGCATAGCCATCAAAATATCTATTTTGAGATCACAGAACATGTATTTTCAGAAGATATGAGAAAAACGATCAATACTATGCATATGTTAAAAGCATCGGGGATATCATTTTCGATCGATGATTTTGGAACAGGATACTCTTCCTTAAACTATTTGAGAGAATTACCTATAGATGAACTAAAGATCGATAAGGTATTTATAAAAAATTTAAATATGAGTATAAATGATCAACATATGATCGCAACAATTATTGCGATAGCAAAGAATTTCGATCTAAAGATCGTGGCAGAAGGTGTTGAAACAAAGGAACAGTTAGACTTTTTAAAAGAACAGACTTGTGACAGGTTTCAAGGGTTCTATTTTGAAGAGGCATTAGATCAAAATAGATTTGAAGAAAAATATATCTTTACTTAACAGTATTTTGTACATGTTCAGCGACGAGATGTATGGCAACACCATAGGTTGTTGCATTGTTATATCGTCTTAGAACAGCGAAGTTACTGCTCCCTAAATAGATGTCATCATGTGTATTGTTTCTTGTTTTGAGTAGGTATGCTGAAGATTCTGGAAAAGGCTGTGTAGGCTTGATACCATATTTTTTTATGGTAGTGAGTGAACGTTTCTTTTTACGTGAAGGCTTTAATGCTTTGGTGTAGCGTCCACCTTTCCAGTTGGTAGTAACAGCTGCAGGCAAACCGTTCTTCCATCTGTTTTTATGCATAAATTTTGCGATGGAGCCAATGCAGTCTTCTAGATCCCATGGATCCGTGACCCCATCGTTGTTAAAGTCTGAACGGTGTTTACGTGCGACAGAAGGCACTTGTTGGACACAGCCTATGGCTCCGGCAAATGAACCTTCTAGTGTGCGGATATTATAGCCCTTTTCCTGACATAGCAGAAAGAGATTTTCTAACTCATGTTTGAAAAACTTTTTCATTCGGTTTTTATGAAATGCAAGTGTAGCTAAAGCATCTAAGACATTATAGTCACCAGTATACTCTCCAAATTTACTCTCTACTCCCATAAATCCAACGATGTAGTTCATATCAACATTGTATTGAGTACTGGCACGAGAGAGAGTAGTATAGTACTCTTTTTTAAAATTCACAGCTTTTTGCAGGCTGACTTTGTCTAAAACATGGGCTTTATAACGTTCCCATGAACCACTGGTGCTACCTACTTTATATTTGCCTGTATACCTTGCAAGTGTATCTCTGTCTAACCTTGCATGTCTGAGTGTATCTGTGACATACTTACGGTCCAAATGGTGTTTCTTGACCATCTTAGTTATAAATTTTTTAACTTCCTTTTTTGCTAAAAAATCATAGGCTACAGGAGGTCTATCATCATTTGCGATAAGAAGAAGTGGCATAAAAATGACGAAGAACAGTTTAAAAAGTTTCATATTATTCCTTTGTACTTAAGACAAACAAAGCATCACGGTAAATGGGCTCGTCTATAAAGCCATACTGTTCATCCATAAAACCATTCATGTTTTGTGCTGCATTTTTCTCAAATACTTCTTTGATATGTTTTGCTCTTGTTAAAGCATCTTGATCTAAGGTAAATACTTCATTGGCGATCTGCACTTGTTTGGGCCCCATACATGCCTTACTTTCAAATCCCATCATCTTTTCATGTTCACACCATTTTTTAAATGTCTGAGTATCATTATAGTCTTGAAACATAAAAGAGATAGGGTGGATGCCAGCAGTTTTGGCATCCACTAAAAACTTGGAGAGTATGTAGTCTATGGTCGGGTTGCTTGATGTGACTATGGACTGTGGTAGACCAAGTGACGTCAGTAGATCTAATATACCAAGATTTGCTGTAGTAAGACGCTCATCTATGCCTAAACTGCTCAGGTTCTCAAAGGCTTCTTTTGTCTCTAAAGAGATGTGCAGTTCTTTATCAGGCGAGAGCAGAGTAAGTGCTTGAGCTATTTCTGTTTGGTTCTTTATCTTAGCGACACGTACTGCATCAAAGGAAAAATCATTTAGAAAAGCTATCTCTTCTGCACCACCTTCATCTAGAGGGTTCGTACGCACGATGATAAAGCTGTTTGAATATTCCATATGAGAAAGAAAAAGAGCGATATGATGCAATGCTTCTTTTTTACGAGAAGGTGCAATGGCATCTTCAAGGTTAAGTGTTATCATATCTGCGTCATTATGATCAATACGGTTGAGGTGTTTGAGGTTAAGTGGGTTTAGCATCATGTTACTTCGTTTACGAGAGTGAAAACAAGGTGCTTTTATCTTCTCTCCATAAACTGTTGGAAGTGTGTCTAGTGTATTAAATATCATAGAGTATAATAGCAGAACATTTTTTAAGGACTTCTATTGAAATTTATCATGCTATTTTTATTGTTGTTATCAACTCTTTTTGCCAGATTTGAAGCACAACCGTCACAGGAATGTCCAGCCTTTAATAACATGAAACATACGATGAATACACATCATGTCGTATTAGATACTTCTAAAACATATACAGTTCTCAAACATCATAAAGGTCAAAACCTCATACTTGTAAAAGGTGAGCAACCTGCACAGAGATGGGTGGATGATGAATGCTTTTCCAAAACATCACAGCCACAGAAACAAGTCTTACTAAATGAGAGTGTTGATGCTTATATCAAACGTGAAACACCCATAGTAAAAGAGGTTGTAAGCAACAAACAAAACATACTTGTACTTTCATGGCATAACGCTTTTTGTGAGACACACAGATATAAAAAAGAGTGTAAAAGAAGTGGATTTTCATTTGGTAAAGGTGTGTATAAAGAGAAACATTTTGTTTTACATGGTCTCTGGCCTCAACCAAGAAAAAACCAATACTGTGCAGTGAGTGCTTATGAAAAAAACCTGGATAAACATAAGCAGTGGTATAAACTTTCTTCACTAGATCTCACACCAGAACTTAGAAGTCGTTTACAAAAAGTTATGCCTGGATTTTCTTCCAACCTTCATAAACATGAGTGGGTCAAACATGGAACCTGTTATAGTAGTGATGCCAATGCATATTATGAAGATGCAGTGGGTTTAACTGAACAGTTCAATGCATCTAAAGCAGGTCAGTTTTTTCAAAAACACATAGGACAACGAGTGACGCTACAGCAGGTACGTACTCTTTTTGACAGAAATTTTGGACAGGGAACCGGAAAACGTGTTGAGATGAAGTGTCGAAAAGGCTTGATCACCGAGTTATGGTTACACTTGGGATCCGGTTCTAATAACTTGGCAACGTTGCTTAAACGTGGTAAGCAAACAAGATCATACTGTACCGGTGGACGTATAGATAAGGCAGGATATTAATGGATAAATCAGACGTACTTGAAGCACTGAAACACTCAAATGTATTTCTCACCGGTGGTGCAGGAGTAGGGAAGAGTTATATTACCAACGAAGTGATCTCTGATTACCGTAAGCGAGGTAAGCAGGTGGTATCTTTAGGTTCCACGGGTGTGTCAGCAGTAAACATCGGTGGATTTACAGTACATAGTTTTTTTGTTTTTGGTATCTCCTCTAACTTTGATGAACTTAACCAAAGTGACAAACGTGCCAAAAAAAGACTTTCAGACTTAAAAAAAGTACTCAAAGCGACTGATCTTATCATCATCGATGAGATATCTATGGTGAGTACAGACCTGCTTGATATGATAGCCTATAGGCTCAACAATTATGGCTATCTGGGCAAAGTGATGTTTGTAGGAGACTTTTTTCAGTTACCACCGGTACAAAAACAAAATAACAGAAATGATATTTTTGGTAAAAAGCTTTATGCCTTTGAAAGCATGGCATGGGAGCGTTTTGAACTCATGGTCATTGAACTCACAGAGATGAAACGTACAACAGATGGAGAGTTTACCCATATACTTTCTAAAGTACGTAAAGGTATTTGTGATGAAGAGATCATCGCTTACATGACGAAGCTTTGGAATACAGAAGATATGGAACAGGATCCTACATATCTTTATGGACGTAACTTAGAAGTGGAACAGACAAACAGAGCAAAGATCAATGAACTTGATACAGAAGAGACCATACTTTTTGCCAATGTGGATATGTTTGGTAAAGTGCACGAGAAAAAACTGGCAGGGTGGAAGGCCATGCTCCCTATCTCAGAACTTCTCACACTTAAAGAGGGTGTCCCTGTGCTCTTTACTGTGAACAAATGGGGGAAATTTGTCAACGGTGAGAGAGGAATACTCAGAAAGATAGAAGAGGATCATCTCATTGTCGAAAAGGAAGATGAGTATGTACGTGTGGAACGTCATGAGTTTGACCTAGTAGATATGCTTGTGCAGGATGACGGTACGATAGAGACCATTTCTTTGGCAACGCTTTCACAATTTCCGCTAAAACTTGCCTATGCTGTGACCATACACAAATCACAAGGTATGAGCATAGATAACCTGGTATGTAATGTAGACAATATTTTTGCACCAAGCCAGTTTTATGTGGCTATTTCTAGAGCGGTAAACCCTAAATATTTGAAAATAGATTTTAATAAAGGGGATCTGACACGATACTTACACCGTGTGATAAATGTAGATCATAGAGTGGTTGATTATTATAAAGGATTGGATGTTAGCTAAAAAGGTAGTAGTAAGAAATGCATTATTAGTTTAGGAATAGTATTTAATATACTTATGTTAAACTATAAACTAGTTATTTTATGGGGGGAGGAAGTGAATGTACAAGAAGAGTTTATTACTATTATGGTGTATTGCTAGCAATGTACTACTTGCCCAAGAAAAACCCCTTGATCCTTTTGCTGCAAATAATGGGAATATACCACCAACTTCTGATTATCGTGGAGCACTTTTTCAATTTAATTATAATTATCCAAAAACATACACTCCACCTAGTAAAACGTTGTGGCAGAAAGTCCTTGACGGTAAGCCAATTACAAAAGAGAATACGCATGCCTATATGATGGCATTAAAAAAATATGTCAAGCCAACATTGGATAAATTTTTGTCTGATCCTAAAGGATGGAACAAGAGTGAGCAAACAGGCTGGTATAGTATGTTATGGGCTGGTCAGAGTATTGAAAAGGTTGGTTGGGAAGGACGTGAATCCATTTATGGAACATTTACTGGTCAAGTACAGAGTAAAGATGTCTATGCTGCTTCAGGGCTAACAAAAGATGTTCGTAACTATGCAGCGATCTTATATGATGAAAGGGCAGCTTATACACTGCACCAAGTTTGGAAAGATTGTAATCAAACAACACAAGAGTGTGTTCCTCTTGTAGACAATAATGAGACACAGTTTAAAGAGGGTGCCATTGTAATCAAGTCATCAGGAATTACGGCGACACCAGAAGAGTGGCCTGTACTTGAAGGTGCACCTATATGGAAAGTCTATAGAAGAGATTATAATTTGAGCGGCACTATACCCGATACTCCGCTTAAAGTGAGAGACACAAGAGTTGTTTTTATAGATATTATCGTAAAAGATTCCGTGGCTGCACCCCAAACAGGTTGGGTATTTTCGACATTTGTATATGATAAGAATGCCACAGGTGATATTTGGGATAAAATGGTTCCACTAGGTGCAATGTGGGGCAATGACCCTGATGTTATGTCACCGCAACATCCTAATGCAATGAATCCAAATTTAAAAGAAACCTATATTAATCCAAATGCTCCTGAATGGACAAAGGTTACATTAGGATATGGTGGTCGCTTATCTGGACCATTTGATATTTCTGTTAAATACAATGTAGAAGTAAATGGAAAACAATGGCCAAAACTTAGAAGTTCATCTTGTATGAGTTGTCATGGGACATCCAGTTATACATCAGGTGCAACGCATATGTCAACATTTTTATATCCTGCCAAAGAGTATAAGACGCAACCATGGGTCATGTATGCACCAGGTTCAGAAGATTGGAATAAATGGTTCCAAAACAAACCAGGGTATACCCCTCAAAAAAAGGGTACCATCGGGCTTGATTATAGTACATTATTTGAAGCGGTGCTTATGAACTATACGGCTGCAACCATAAAAGAAACCAAAGAGTCAAATGCAATGTTCTTAAGATGGAAAAAGCATAGAGACCTCTATAAGCACTAGGTAGTAGAATATGACAAGTATAAATTATCATCCATTAAATGAATTTGTTAAGAAAAAACCTCTTGATATAGATACTTTCTTGAGTATTGCCATAGAGATATGTAAGAGTGTTGATAACTTGCATAAACAGAGTTCACTTTTCAATAATCTTAAACCTTCAACTATCTTTATTAATCAAGATTATCAGGTAAAGATCTCTAAAGTTACATCATTAGATGATAACGATCTGACTGTAGACTATATGTCTCCAGAGCAAGTTTTAAAAGACTCAATGTACATTAATCAGTCATCAGATATCTATGTTTTAGGGATTATCTTTTATGAACTTCTATTGGGTGAATTACCTTATAAATATAATGATATTCTGGCATTCACACATGCAGTGTTAACACAAAAAATACCTTTTATTTCAGATAAAGATAAAAATATACCGCGTTTACTCTCTATGATCGTAGAAAAAATGGTTGTGATCAATCAATTGGAACGTTATAAGGGTATTTTGTCTGTTTCTATAGATCTAACTAGACTTAAGCACGCCCTTAAGCAAGGTGAAGTTTCTGATTTTCAATTAGATACATTTCATAATATACAAGACTTACATACCAGTGAGATAATATATGGTAGAGAAGAAGAAGAAAAAAAATTACAATATCATATTGACGCAAAGAGGAATAAAGAAAATAAAGTCCTTTTAGTCAGTGGAAAGTCAGGTATGGGAAAATCATCACTTATCAATAAAGTGATCAATAAAAACAAAAATAACTTTTCTCATATTTGTAGGTTTAAACTTATCTCAGCTGAACAAAGTACGCCTTATCAGATACTGTATACGGCACTGAGTACAATGGCAAGAGAACTGATATCACAAGATGAAAAAACCTTAACTAAATATAGAAATAAATTACAAAATGTATTGGGTACACAGGCAAATATTTTAATAGATGTAATACCTGAAATCGAAATTATTATGGGAAAGCAATCTTCTGTTGCATCTGTACACAATATAGATATAAAAGCCAATTTAGATAATCTTCTAGTACGTTTTATGGAGATCTTTCTTGATGAAGAAACACCTTTATGTATCTATGTAGATGACATTCAATGGGCAGATATAATCACTTTACAATGGATCAAGAATGTGATACTTAACTTAGAAAATATAATATTATTTATGGCCTATAGAGATGATGAAATAGAAGTTTCCAATAATCATAATTTTAGTACTATGCTACATGAGTTGACATCTTTTGATCTGAAAATCGATGATATAATGATCTTACCACTCTCACAGGATGATATAGATACATTGATCAAAGATTACATACAATTGGATGCATCTGAAGAAGTATCACACATCATCTTTGAAAGAACAAAAGGAAATCCATTTTTTGTAAAAGAGTACTTGAAACAGCTTCATAAAGACGACTCAATTTGGTTTGATATAGAGAACTTGGTATGGAATTGTGATCTTGCTAAAATTCATGCCTTACCAATCTCAGACAATGTCTTTGATATATTGTCTGACAATATAGATTCACTGCAACCAAATGTACGAAACTTATTGTGTATTGCCTCATGTATGGGAAATACCTTTTCTCATGAATTGTTAGAAAAAGTATTTAACGATAGTAAACTATTTGATGAGTCCTTGGCTTTAGCACTATCATCAGGGTGGATAGTTATTGACAATATGAACATGATGAAAGAGAAGCATTATCGGTTTTTACATGATAAAATGCAGCAAGCAATGCATACCTTCCTTTTGGGAAAAGTGCTCAATAAAGTTCATTATAGAATTGGGTGTTATCTAGAACAGAGTAGAGAAGCTCTCGATCATAAAAATTTACTTGAATGTGTAAACCATTTGAATATAGGGGCATTGTATGTAAGGGATAAGAAGTTTCTTGGGAAACTTAACTTAGAAGCTTCGATCTATGCAAAAAAAAGTGGTGACTTTGAAAATGCTCTAAGGTACATTAAAAAATCTATGGAACTCGGCTGCTTAAATAACTCAGATGATAATATAGTATTGATGTTAAAACAGAGAGCTGAGTGTGAACATTTATGTAATTATAGTAATGAAGCAATCTACTATTATGAAAAAGCACTTGAACACACAGAAACTTTATTGCAAAAAGGGGAGATATATGAATTACTCATTAAACTTTATTCAGATATCTCACAGTTTAAGAAAGCTTATGAAGTAAGTCGTGTTGCAGCAGAAAATTTTGGTATAGTAATACCAAAAACATTTATCCCTCCTTTTTTCATCGCAGAGTTTTTACGTTTAAAATTAAAGTTACGTACCTATCCAGTAGAAGATCTTATAGCACTTCCAGAATCTCATGACGAAAACTTTAAAATGACCATCAGAATCTTGGCAAATACTTTACAGGCTGCATATCAGATACAACCAGAGCTATCGGTGGCTAATGCATTGATTATTGTGAAGCTTTGTTTAGAAAAGGGATTAACTAAAGAGTCAGTGATCGGTTTTATGGTATTTGGTGTTATTTTTCAAGGGGGTATTTTAGGCAACCATAAATTGGGATATGCGTATAGTCAGTTTTCATTTGATATGCTTAAAAGATTTGATAATAACATACAACATGCTGAGGTTAAATTTGTGTGTGGTTATTTTGCATCTTCATGGGAACAGCCAGCTTTAGAAACTGAAGAGATATGGCATACTGCTTATAAAAATGGTTTGGAAATAGGAGATTGGTTTCATACAGGTTGTGCTGCTGCAGGTATTATCCAAAGTATGTTTATGAGAGGTGTGGCTTTTGAAGATATTTTTAAGCAGATAAAATATTTTGAAAAAAATATACTCAGCATAGGTGCAAAAGAACAGTATGGTGCGATCTTAAGTGTAAAGCAAACTTTATTGAATCTTACCGGACAAACAAAAACGCTGAACTCATATGATAGTGATGATTTTGATGAATTAGCCTATGTAGAAAGTCTTGAGAAGTATGAATCAGAACATTTTGCTCATTATTATTTTGTCAATAAAATGATAGCACTTTATCTACAGGGATCGTATGAAGAGGCGCATCAGATAAGTTTACAAGGGAAAAAGTTTGCAAAGTCATCCAAGGGTATGCTGCACCATACAGAGTATCTGTTTTATGATGCTTTGATCTTAGCTAAGTTAATTTCGGGGAAACGTAGAGGGAAATATAAAAATAGAATACACAAAGTAAAGAAAAAATTTGTGAAATGGGCTGATGGATGTGCTGAAAACTTTTTGGTCAGGGAACATATTTTGCAAGCAGAAATATGTCGTATAGAAAGTAATCATCACGAAGCATTTTTATATTATGACAGGGCGATAGATCTTGCTAATATCTATGGACAGCGACATTTAGTGGCTATAGCCAACAGATTGTCTGCAAAACTTTATGAAACATTGGGTCAAAAAAGAGCTGCAAAAGTATATAAAGATGAATCATTAAGAAATTTTAATAAATGGGGTATTGATCAGATTGATGATACTAATATAGAAGAAAATTTGAACTTTGATATTAAAACATTGATCAAGGCATCAGAAGTGATTGCTCAAGAGTATGAATTCTCAAGTCTCCTCATGACCTTGATACAGATCATTATGGAGAGTGCTGGAGCACAGCATGGTTATTTACTTTTGGAAGAAGATGGTGATCTTGTTGTACAAGCTTCTGCAAATGAAGATTTGTCGGTCATTGATGTAATGCAGGGGACTTTTTATACTGATATCGATACGATAGCTCATCCTATTGTAAATTATGTTTTACGTACAAAAGAATCCATTGTTATTGATGACATGGCGCAAAGTAATATTTTTGATGCATCTCATGATTCATCCAGATCGATCAAGTCTGTCTTTTGTGCACCATTGATCTTACAGGGGGAACTTAGAGGGATGATCTATCTGGAAAATAATTTGTTGCCTTCGGTATTTACAGAAGATAAAGTAAAGTTCTTACAGCACTTAAGTGGGCAGATTGTTATTTCCATTGAAAATACAATTGTCTATAGCAGACTTGAAGAGAAGATCAAACAACGTACGAAAGATTTGGAAGCAAGCAAGGAAGAGTTAAAACTTTTAGCATCTATGGATCCAATGACAAAACTGTATAACAGGAGATATTTTGCTGAGGTGTCTGAAGATATTTTTAATATGAGTAAAAGAACAAATAATGATGTCTCTTTAGTCATGTTCGATATTGATGATTTTAAAAATGTAAATGATACCTATGGCCACCATATTGGTGATAAAGTAATTATAGGCGTTGCTAATATTTTATTGGAACATACACGGAAAAGTGACATAGTTTGCCGATTTGGAGGAGAAGAATATATTATACTTCTTCCAGATACAGAGTTGAAATACAGTATACAACTTGCAGAAACTATACGAGAACTGGTTGAAAATATGGTGATAACATATGATCAGGATCAGGAATTACAAGTGACGATAAGTATAGGTGTTTCAATAGTTGATAGAGTGGTTGACAATGATATAGAAGTGGCTATAAATAAAGCAGATAATGCCCTGTATGAAGCAAAACGATCAGGGAAAAATAGAGTTCATAGTTATGCTGAGAGTTATTAGATTGAAGAGTGTTACTTTAAAGATTTTTGGCTAAAAAGCATTGCACTGATTTAGAAAGATATGGAAGTCTTTTTGCCCCAAATGTCTCTTAGTAATCCTCTCCTTTTTTTTGTTGAACAGGCATATTTATCAAGTTACAAAAAGGAAAATGTACGGTAGTAATTTGGGTGAGAGTAAAGGTCATACTAATGTGCCTTACATGTACCGCCACCTGAGCTTTTTTGAAGCTTCCCCTCGAGCATCATACTGATAGAGTGTTCTATCGTAGGGCTGCTTTTATCAAAGTAGAGTGCTAGACCAGCTTGATAGAAACCCTCTGCAGGTGAAGCACCAATTCCCGAAACTACAAGTGCATCAGGCTTCAATGACATGATGTTCGCAACAGCATTGCCACATGCCCCACCACTGTGTCCAGGATTTACAATACACTCTACATCTAAGATAACGTCATCTTTAAGCGTTACAATAGTATAAAAATTTGCTTTCCCAAAGTGTGCACCTCTTTTACTTAAATACCCTATGTTTTCATCTGTTGGGAATACAACTCTCATTTCATCACCTTTAACAGAATATTTTTTATTGTGTTAGTGATGTTCATGATGATAGTGACCTTTGTCATGAGTATGTCTGCTTTCATGGTGTTTGATGATATCAGCCATTCTCATATCAGTGAGCATTTCCAGTTCACCATCTGCAAATTTTTCAATGAGTTCAGTCAGTAAGATTCTTTTAAATCCAGAATGGTAGAGCTTAATGCCACCATGAGCTTGTATCATCTTATACGGGGTGGCGCCCATTTCTTGCATGATGATAGTATCTACGCCTTCATTGTTAAACCAGTCAATGACTGATTTCCCACCGTGGGCAGGGTTCGCTTTGATATTTATGCCCTCTTTGTCCATAAAGGCAAACCATTTTGCCTTGCCAAAGAGTGGTGCCACTGCTGGGTTTTTTTTGTTTATTTTTACGGGTATGGCTATTTTCATTTGTTTTCCTTTGATTGATTTCATGTTGTCATAGCGATGGCTTTGCGATAGAGTAGGACATCTGCCATTTTTTTATGAGCGCTTTTTATCAGTTTTGAAAAGGTAGTGCGTGTGATGACCATGTTGTCTCTACATTCTTGTTGATGTAAGTCTTTAAAGTCACTAAACCTTGTAGCTTCCATCTCATCGGAGTGTAACTCGGTTTTCTCTAAATATATATCAGGAGTGTTACAGAGCTTAAAATAGATGTGAGTATGGTCTTTTTCAATATGACGTAGTATCTTTTTTCTTCCTACTTGGGACATACGTTTCCTTTTCCTAATATACTGAATACTTATTCAGTATATTAGGAAATGATAACAAAGATATGTTAAGAAGTCAACATAAATGGTAATAATCATAGTGATATTTTATACGATTATCTTGGAAGATAAAATAAATATAGGGGAGCAGGTAAACATATCTTATTTGGGTCTTTATCATGTATGCTTTTAAACTAAGCAGAGATGATCAAGGACAGAGAAGATCAAACCTATCATATCTTGGGCAAGATCTAAAAAGGGAGTGATTTAGTTTTAAAGATATTTTGCTAAAAAAGCATTAAATTGATTGGCAAAGGCATGGGAATCTTTTTGTCCAAATGGTTTTGGACCTCCTGTCATTTCTCCGCTTTCTCTGATGCTCTCCATCAGATTTCTCATAGCAAGATACTGTTTGATATTATCAACAGAATAGAGTTCTCCTCTGTGATCAATAGCATGGGCATCTTTGGCTATGATACGGTCAGCTAAAGGGATATCAGCAGTAATAATGAGATCTCCTTCTTCACAGAGTTCTACGATGAGGTGGTCTGCTTCATCAGCACCTTGGTCAACGATGATATACTCTATATGTATAGACTTTCCTATGTGTATCTTCTTATTGGCTATAACCTTTGTGTGCAGTGATAAACGCTCTATGGTACGTAGAACAATGGGTTTAAGCAGATTTGGGAAAGCGTCTCCATCTATAAAGAGTGTCATTACTTTACAAACTCTTTTACACGTCCTACTTCACCAGAACTAAGACGCACTTTAATACCATGTGGATGGGTAGGTGAGTTAGTCAGTATTTTTTGTACTTTTCCGTAAGTGATGTAGCCTGTACTTTGGTCTTCTTTTAAGACGATACCTACATTCATACCATATTTGATATCTGCACGTTTCTGTCCATCCATTTTAAGCCTTTGGTATGTAGTTAAGTACTTTTTTAACGGTATCTACTGAGCAGAAGAAGAGAGCATCAAACACTGGATTTAATTTTGTTGTATTTTCATCTATGATATTAAAGGCTTGAAAGAAGAAACCCGAACCATCTTCTGGATCTGCAGGTTTTACGTGAAAGACTATGGGTTTGAGTGTTCGTACCACATTAAGTATTTTTTTGTAGTTTTTCTCATCTTTATTTGGAAGCAGATTTTCTTGTTTACTCTCATTCTTACGTGCTTTGAGAAGAAGTTGAAGTTTGTCATTGAAGATTACTTTATTCCAGGTGATAGCGCCCAATTCTATCTCAAATGCATGACTGCCTGAGGTAAGTGGGTGAGGTTTAGTCTCGCGTACAGCTTCTAAAAGTTGAAGAAAAAAGTTTTTCCCTCCAAAGTTGTTTGCACACTCTAAAAGTTTTTCGTGGTGAAGTTTTTTTTCTTCATCTGTTAAGTTATTGAAGTCACACATGGTACTTCCTTCTATTTTTTTGCAATTATACCTAAAAAGCATCTCTCTTAGTATATAATATGCGCAATAATAGAGGGAGAGATGTGTGAAGGGTTATACGCAATATAATGATGTTGATAAAGAAGAGTTACAAAGAGATATTGACAATATAAAAGTGACATTGGGCACTGCATCATGGGAAGACTTTCAACATCTTCTTAAAATCGAACGTTGGGGAAGGTTTTTTACCTTTTCAGGTTACTTACTTATAGCAATACTTAGTTTTTTGGAACTTCGTTATGGTTTGAGCAGTTTGAGTTTTTGGGTTATGGTATTGAGTGCTTCGATTTTGATCAGTACGGGTAATGTATCACGCTGGGCAAACGTAACGCATCCCATTTTACATGGTGCGTACGATAAAGTACCGAACATTCCTACAAGATATACAAGTAAATACTATGCAACAGGCTTAAGACGTTACATTGACTGGCTTGATTGGATAAAACCTGATGCATGGGCATTTGAACATAACATTATGCATCATTATCACCTAGGTGAAGACGATGATCCGGACAATGTTGAACTTAATCTTGAATGGCTCACTACCTCCAATGTACCTATGTGGTTACGTTATGTCATTGTGTATGGTTTTGCTACGATGTGGAAACCTGTATATTATGCACCAAATACGCTACGTATTTTAGATAATAAAGCACGCAGAAAGAAAAAACTTCCCGATATCAAAAAGCATGTTTGGAGTCCTTTGACTAAAAATGGATCAAGACTTTGGAAAGAGTACCTTTTTCCGTATATTGGTATTAAATTTGTACTTATTCCTTTGTTGTTCATTCCTTTTGGATGGGCAGGTGTTTTAAATGCATTGCTTGTAATCTTGATAGCAGAGATCATCGCAAACTTTCATTCTTTTTCTGTTATCGTACCTAATCATTCGGCTGGAGATATCTACCGTTTTGAAACACCGCATAAAACGCAGGGTGAGTTTTACCTTCGTCAGATCATGGGTTCAGTGAATTATAAAACAGGGACAAATCCTGTTGATTTTGTACATGGTTGGTTGAATTATCAGATAGAACACCATTTATTTCCAAACTTACCACTCTCGCAGTATCAGAAAATGCAACCCATAGTTAAAGAGATCTGTAAAAAACATAATCTTGAGTATAGGCAACAGTCCGTATTTAGAAGGGTTTATATGACGGTTGAACTGATGGTGGGTAAAACAAAACTCTTAAAAGTAGAGGGTGTTTAGAGTTTAAAATTTGAATTTCTTATTTATCTTTTGAGTTAAGTTCATCCAAGATATTTTCACCTTTTTTTATATGTAATGAGATGATCACTAATTCTTCTTTTAACTCTTTTTTTTCTTTTTTAGACAGTTTCTTTTTTGGTACCTTATTGAGCAGATCTTTTTTGGCTTTTAATTTTTCTAAAAGACGTTTTACAGATTTCTTTTTTCCTACTTTATCAAACTTATTTAAGTTCAAAAAATCTTTTACATTCTCTATAAATTCTTTGATATTCATAAACGATCCTTTTTATCTATAATTAAATCAACTTCTTCTTCACTGATAGACATATTTTCATGTAGTCCTTTTAAATCACTGTTGATGTCTATAAAAAGTACTTCAGCCATTGTAATGAGGTTTTTACTGATACTGTGAGCATAGTCACTGTCATTCATTAAAGAGGTAGCCATCTGATTAGTAATGAGACCTTTTCTAATCAATTTATCGAGTGTACCATTAGTGATTATATCATATCTTTGGGCGTTGATCTTCATTTTGGAAAGTAATAAAATGATTACTTCCTCCTCCTGAGTCGTTGCAATGGTATTGATATTTCTGAGTAGTTCAGCCAAGCCTTTTCTAATATTATTATATTCATCTTTAATATGTTCATTTCTACTAAATGTATATTTGAGCAGATTTTTTTGTAAATGTTTGGTACCTTTGACTGCTTCTACGATATCTCTGTTCGCAAGTTTAAGTTTGTATAGCTCTTCTATGGACTCTGGGGGCATAGAAGACTGTGCTTTGGTGGAAAAGTCAATGATCTCACCATAAAGACCTTTTATCCAGCGATTATAAAACAGATCGATATCAATAGATTTATTGGTATGTAAGTCTTTGGTTACTTCATCTAGTTCCATGGATGAAAGAAGGTTACTCTTTTTTATGTTTAATCCATGTGCAATAATGTCAAAAGCATTTTCATACAAATGTTTTGTCTCCATAATAATAGCTGAAAGTGCAGTTGCTGGGAGTGCCAGTACTGCTTCATCCAAATATTTCTGTTTTCCTTTATTTTGTCCTTTAGGTACAAATAAAGTCTGCAGATATTTGACTAATACAGTGATGAATGGAGAAACCGCCAAAACACCTATAATATTGAAGATGGTATGAAATAGAGCAAGTTTCATAGTATAGTTTTCAATACCGATATGCATGGCTAAATAATCTACAAGTTCAGCAAGCTGATAAATAAAGACAATGGCAATGATACCTGTGGTAATATTGAAAATAAAATGGGCAACGGCAAGTCTCCTACCATTTTCATTTGATTTTAAAGCACCGAGCACAGCAGTAACTGTTGTCCCTACATTGGCACCAATGGCTAATGCAAGGGCATTGGTATAATCGATCTGTCCAGTGGCTAAGGCTGTAATAATGATCGCCATCGTAGCTGAGCTTGACTGTATCACCACTGTAGCAACAGCACCGACGAGTACATAGAGAAATATACCTGCATATCCTGCCATAGCATATTGGGCAAGATCAATCCCCTCTTTTAATGTCTCAAATCCTTCTTTCATATATCCAATACCAAGAAAAATAATGCCCAGGCCTATGAGGATAGAAGCAATACCCTTCCAACTGTTTGATTTTAAAAATAGAGGTATAAAGATACCCATAACTATCATAGGCATAGCATAAACAGAAATTTTAATTTTGAGACCAAAGATAGAAACCATCCAGGCAGTCGCAGTTGTCCCAATATTAGATCCAAAGATCACTCCAATAGCTGCAGTCAAAGAGATCAGTTCTGCTGTCAAAAGAGATATAATAATAATAGAGATAAGACTTGAACTCTGTGCAATGGCAGTAGCAAGAAAACCGGTTCCAATGGCTTTTGGAGTATTATTTGTAGATTTTTCTAATACACTTTCAAGTATGCCCCCACTAAAAGTTTTAAATCCGACTTCCATATATTCCATACCAATGAGAAAAAGTGCAATACCCCCAAAGATCATACCAATATCAGGGTAGAGTCCCAAAAAAAACAGAGCACTCAACAATAATAATAAAATGATCGGGGTAAAAAGATTTTTATAACTATTAAGTATTAACATTTAAAGCACAATTCCTCTGATCATAAAAGATATAGTGCTACTCTTGATTGCCTCTTTTTTCATTTCTTGAGTCCTTTGAGTATGTACCTGTAGTTATTATACTCATAGTTATCTTAGTAGCATAATATATATCAAAATGATGGGTAGGTATTGGAGTATATGTATTCATCGAATGGTGACTTCACTCATCAACAGTTATGTTATAATCACAGGATGATAAATGATAAGCGTTTAAAGCGTATAGAAGATATACTGACCCGTAAACAACCCACACTTCAAATTATGCTTGATGATGTACACAGTTCTCAAAATCTTTCAGCCATTATACGCACTGCTGATGCTGTAGGTGTGCTTGATATCTACTACTCTACTAAAGCCAATGAAACCCCTCGTATTCATAAAACTATCACGCAGGGTGCACATAGGTGGACACATCGTTCTCGTATGAACGATGCTGATAAAGTAAAGTTTTTAAAACAGAAAAAATCTGAAGGCTTGCAAGTTATTGTGACGCATTTGGAAGAACGTGCTGTCTCCTTTAGAGAAATTGACTATACTAAACCTACTTTGCTTGTTATGGGAAATGAAAAAGAAGGGGTAAGCCCTGAAGTCATCGCTGAGGCAGATGAGGTGATCATCATCCCTATGCAAGGTATGGTACAAAGCCTTAATGTCTCTGTAGCTACAGCACTCATTCTCTATGAGGCACAAAGACAATTGGAAAATGCAGGAAGATATGATACCTCTCAAATTAGTTTTGAAAAAAGAGAAGAGATAAAAGAAGCCTGGGTTTATAGAGATACGATAGCGCGAAGGAGTAAAGGGCAGATAGCCTTGGAATTTAGGGAAGAATTGATCGATTTTGATTAGTTTTTCATTATCATATTATTTGAAAAGCTAAAGTGAAACAAAATATTATTCTGGTGTATTATATGATCGATCACCTGCATCCCCTAACCCAGGTATAATAAACATATTTTCATTGAGTTTCTCATCTATTTGGGCAATATAAATATCAATATCTGTGTGTTTTTGTTCTAGAACAGCAATGCCTTCAGGTGAACCTATAATGTTGAGGGAGATGATCTTTTTTGGGGACTTAGAGTGGAGGACAGAGATCGCATCACAGAGTGAACCACCTGTAGCAACCATGGGGTCAACAAGTATGACTGTTTTATCTGTACAGTCAGGAACGCGGTCATAGTAGAGTATACTTTGATGGGTTTTTTCATCACGTTTCATGGCTAAAAAACCTGAAGATGCATGAGGAAAGAGTGCTGTGGCTGATTCTATCATAGGCAGTCCTGCTCGTAGAATGGTCACAAAAAGAAGGTCTTCTTCTTTTATAAACGCAAAGGACTGTTCCCCTTGCCATGTAATAATGTCTTGCTCCTCAAGGGCTTCATTTTTGAGTGCTTCATAGCTTAGTAGTCTTGTTAACTCTTGTACAATATGACGAAAACGAAGTGCATCTGTCTTTGTTTCTCTTAAATGATTGACCAAAGTTTTGATGATGGGATTGCTAAGTTCATGTATCATGATCTACCTTTTTCAGTTTAGATATTTCTATTATACCTACATGTGAAGACTTATGCTAGAATAAGAGTATATATTATGTGTATAAAGGTTAGAAGTATGGCAAGAAATAAAACTAAAGATACCTTACAATCATACACATCCAAGATAGGGTTTAATGATATCGTTGGACATAAGTTAGTCAAAGAACGTTTAAAATTTATCATTAACATCATCAATAATCCCGAAAAACTTGAACGCTTTGATACGCCTCCACCTAAAGGTCTACTTATCTACGGTCCTGTTAGTGTGGGTAAGAGTATGCTTGCTAAAGCATTTGCAAAAGAAGCTGAACTGCCTTATTATGAAATATCCGGTTCCAAACTGTTTGAAATAGAACATATCAAAGAAGTATATGAAACAGCATCAAAACATGCACCTTGTGTGGTTGTTTTGAATGACATAGATATTAAAGGTCTTATTCAAGGCTCAGTGAGTAATGTACCATTTTTTGATATTTCTAAAGTATTGGAGTCCAGTGATGCCAAAGTGTTTACAGTGGCAACTGCGGAGAGTCTTGATGCTATTGATCCTGTTTTAACTGCACCACAAACCCTTGATTTTTTACTTGAAGTTTCTAAACTAGATAAAGATGCAAGAAGGTACTTTATAGAGAAAATACTTAAAAAACCTCATGATCCAAAGATAGATATTGAGCGGATCGTACGATATATCACCGGGATGAGTGCTTTGGAACTTGAGCGGCTAGGACATATGGTTGTTCTAAGTGTACTTGAAGAACAGAAAGATGTGATCACAGAAGATATATTGATCGAGCAGATAAATATTATTAAGTATGGTCATAAAGTTGAAAAACAGATGGTAAAAAATCTTGAAAAAGAACTGGAAATGACTGCTTATCATGAAGCTTCTCATGCTGTACTCTCGTTACTTCTTCTTCCTCATGTCAAGATAGAACAGGTTACCATCACTTCAAGAAGTAAAATGCTTGGTTTTGTCTCTTATAATGCAGATGATGAACTTTCAAATGTAACAAAAGAGGAGTTGTTCAATGATGTTTGTGTTTTACTGGCGGGACGTGTTGCCAAGATAAAAAAAATGGGACCTGAACATATGGATAGTGGGGCAGTGAATGATCTCTCTCAAGCATCACTACAGATCTATGCGGCCATTACAAACCTTGGAATGGATAAAGAACTTGGGTTTATCAATATTGATTCTATCACAGTACTTGATAACTATTTTTTAAGTCAGCAAATAGAAAAAAGATTTCTTCACTGGATAGATGTAGCACAAGTACATACTACAAAATTAGTAGGTGAGCATTGGACAACTATAGAAGCGTTGGCACTTAAACTAATAGAACAGGAGATCGTTGAGAGTGATGAACTCATTCAGATCATTGGAGATACAAAAATCTCACATAAGATACCGGAAAGTTTATAAATGGATGTACATAACTTTTTTCTGATACTTTTTTTAATATTGGTTTCTGCCAGAATATTGGGTGAGTTATTTGCCCGCCTGGGTATACCTTCTGTACTTGGTGAACTTACTGCAGGGATACTCCTTGGTGTTTCAGGATTTGGGCTTATAGAAGTAAATGATATACTTAAAGTACTTGCAGAGATCGGTATCTTACTTTTACTCTTTGAGATAGGTTTAGATACGGATATCCAACGGCTTAAAGATGCAGGTTCTAAAGCTATTGTTGTTGCATTGTTTGGCGCTATATTTCCTTTTGTTGTCTCGGCATTGGTTGCTTATTATCTATTTGATCTTAGCTTAATTGTTTCTCTTTTTATTGGTGGAACCTTGACAGCAACAAGTATAGGAATTACGATGAGGGTTTTAAAAGATCTTCAAAAAGAACATAGTCATGTTGCACAAATAGTCATAGGCGCAGCGGTTATTGATGATGTTCTGGGTGTTATTATTCTTGTATTTATTTATGATTTTGCCACTTCACAAGAATTGAGTATGACCAATACCCTGCATACAACATTGTTTATTTTGGTTTTTATAGTTTTTGCTCCTATACTTGCCCATCTTATTTCTCATTTTATGAAAAAATGTGATGAAAATAAAAAAATTCCAGGTTTGATACCTACGGTCATTATTTCTCTTATTTCTCTTTTTGCATATCTCTCACATCTTGTTGGAGCACCTGAGATTTTAGGTTCTTTTGCTGCTGGTATCGCACTGTCACGACGCTTTATCCTACCTTTTGGTATGGGGTTGAGACATGATGAGTGTTTTTTAGAAAAAGTAAAAAAATCTATTCGCCCCATAGCGCAAATGTTTACCCCTATATTTTTTGTGATGGTCGGACTCTCTATGAACTTAAGAGTAATCGATTTTTCCTCAATGAAGTTTTGGTCTTTGGCACTTATTTTCCTCATTATTGCAGTTTTTGGAAAGTATATAGGTGCGTTCTTACTTAGAAAAACAAGTGCAATAAAAAAAGCGTTGATCGGGATTTCTATGGTTCCCAGGGGAGAAGTAGGGCTTATATTTGCCGAAGTAGGTCGGGTGAATGGGATCTTAAATAATGAAATCTATGCAGTTCTTATTTTTGTTATCATCGTTACTACCGTTGTACCGCCATTTTTACTTAAATGGCTTTTTAAATATGAGAAGGAATAGATTTTATATGATATTTAAGTATTGTAGATGAAAAGTTTTTCTATTACTTTTCAGAAGAGAGATCATTTAACAATTTCTCTCCTTTTTGTATCTGTAAAGAAATGATGTCAAGATCTTCTTTAAGTTCTTTTTTTTCTTTTTTTACCAATGATCCTTCTAGAGATTTCATGATGGATAATTTTCTGACATTTAATTTTTTCAAAAGGTCTTTTAGCGCCTTTTTTTTACTCATTTTTTTATTATCTTTTAAACCTAAATAAGATTGTATATTTGATAAAAATTTTTTAGTACCCATGTGTATCCTTCCCCCGCTATTTAAAGCTAATATAATATACTAGCTTTAAATAGTAACAAAAGAATAACATTCTTGCAGTGTATATCTATTGCAGTGATGAAAGTCTATATTATTGCTTGAGTGAGGACTTAAATCGTTTTTCCATTGAAATCGCTTCATCTCTTCCATAGACAACAATATCAGAATCTACTTTTATCTCTTTATCTTTGATCTTATCAGGGTAGTCAACAAAATTCAAAATATGTTTTATACAGTTTATTCTGGCTCTTTTTTTATTATCACTTTTAACAATGGTCCAAGGTGCATCTTTTGTATGGGTAGCACTCAGCATCATAAATTTAGCTAGTGAGTATTCATTCCATAATCTTTGAGATTCTTTATCTACAGGTGAAAGTTTATATTGTTTTAGAGGATCAGTTTCTCTTGCTTTAAATCTTCTTGCCTGTTCATCTTTAGAGACAGAAAAATAAAATTTAAACATTTGAATATCTTCATCAACGATCATCTGTTCAAACTCTGGGGCATCTTTTAAGAACTTGTGGTGTTGTCTCTCAGTACAAAATCCCATAACTGGTTCAACCATTGATCTGTTATACCAACTTCTATCAAAAAGAACGATCTCTCCAGCACTTGGAAGGTGTTTGGCATATCTTTGAAAATACCATTGAGTGGTCTCTTTATTATTAGGTTTTTCAAGGGCAACTACTCTTGCACCTCTTGGATTTAGGTGTTCAGTAATTCTTTTGATAGTTCCACCTTTTCCAGCAGCATCTCTACCCTCAAAGATCATTAAGATCTTAAGACCTTGATCTTTCACATGATTTTGAAATTTTAGTAGTTCAACTTGAAGTCTTTTTAATTCTTTATCATACGCTAAGGTCTCTTTTTTAACCCAAACTTGTACTTTTTCTTTATTTTTATTTGTCGTTTTATTCTTTTCCATTTTTTCCCTTTTATATTTATATAGGATTAACCTATGAATTTTCCACCGCTTGTTCTTTGTGCTTCCATTATCTCAATTTCTCTTGCACCAGAGATGACGATATCAGGATTTAAAGAGTAGTTAAGGTTCTTATCTCTATCTTGATAGTTAATGGAATTTAAGATGACCTTTAATGATTCAATCCTCGCTTGTTGTTTGTTATTTGAACGTATAACAGTCCACGGAGCATTATGTGAGTGAGTCTGTTTAAGCATATTATATTTTGTCTCTGTAAAATCATCCCATCTGTCTTGTGCCTGTACATCAATTTCACTAAGTTTCCATTGTCTAAGTGGATCTGTTTTACGTCTTTCAAATCTTCTAGCCTGCTCATCTTTGGTAACAGAGTAGTAAAGTTTGATAAGGACAATTCCTTGACGTGTAAGGTCTTTTTCAAAACCTTTGACACCTTTCATAAAGTCATCATATTCTTTTTGCGTACAGAAACCAAACACAGACTCTACCATAGCTCTGTTATACCAACTTCTATCAAATAAGACGATCTCTCCTCCTCTTGGAAAGTGAGATATATATTTTTGGTAGAACCATTGTGTCTTTTGTTCTTCTGTTGGTTTCCCCAGTGCTACGATACGATAATGCTTTTCATTCATGTATCTTGTTACTCTTCTAATAGTTCCACCTTTTCCTGCTGCATCACGCCCTTCAAAAAGTATGATCATCTTTTGATTTGTCTCTTCAAGATGTCGTTGAAGTTTTATAAGTTCAGCCTGATAAGGTTTAAGTGCCTGCTCATTTTTTCTTTTATGGACAGCTTTACTACCCGTATTTTTTTGTGCTTTTGATTCGCTATATCCCTCGATAAGCTCTTCAAGTGAAACCATGTTCCCATCGATTTCAAATTGTTTTTGATTATTTTCTTCCATTTATATCTCCTTTTTTGTTTTAATATATCTGTTAAATATTGTACACTATTTTTTAGAATAAAGATCATGCAGGATCTTTTTCCCCTTTTTTATTTGGCATGTAACAATTGCAAGTTCTTCTTCTAACTCTTTTATCTCTTTTTTCTTCATATCACTTTTGAGAGACTTATTGATACTAGTTTTTCTACCATTCAGTTTCTTCAAAAGATCTTTGAGGGCTTTCTTTTTACTCTCTACTTCATAGTCACTCAAACCTAGTGTTGATTGAACTTTTTTAATAAATTTTTTGATACCCATTAGTCATCCTTTTTTTCTAAAATCGATTCAATATCTTCAGTACTCATTGCGAGTTCTTCATTTAAATTTGGAGCGTCAGTATTTCTATTAGTAAAGGTTACTTCAGCCATTTCTATGAGATTCTTACTTATATCATAAGCGTAAGCACTATCATTCATTAATGAAGTTGCCATTTCATTGGTAATTAATCCCTCTCTAATAAGAGTATCAAGTGTACCATTTGCAAGAATGTCATATTTCTCTGTATGCACTTTTGCTTTTGATAATAAAAGTAAAATGACATCTTCTTCATCGGTAGTCGCAACAATATTAATGTTTCTTAAAAGCTCAGCTAAATCTTGTCTAATAAGATTGTATTGCTCTTTTATATGTGTATTGGCACTACTTGAGTACTTGATCAAATTCTTTTGTAGATGCTTTGTATCTTTTACTGCTTCTACCAAATCTCTATTTGCCAGTTTAAGTTTATAAAGTACTTCTATATCTTTTGGAGACATGTTTGCTTGTGCTCTTGTAGAAAAATCTATTATCTCACCATAGATACCTTTTATTTTATGGTTGTAAAATTCATCAATATCTACAGCATTCGTGCTGTATGGATCTTGAATCACTTCCTCCAATGATATAGAAGATACGATATTGCTTCGTTTCAAATTTAAACCATGCGTGATGATCTCAAAGGCATTTTCATAAAGATGTCTTGTTTCTCTAATAATCGCAGCCATTGAAGTTGACGGGAGTTCCAGAACAGAGTCATTAAGATATCTGGCACTATCAAAGCCTGCATTTGATTTACTAGTGTCCGCTTTAAGCGTGGACTCAAGAAAAGTTACAAGTTTCCCTATAAATGGTACCATGACAAGTACGCCGATGACATTGAATATCGTATGGAATACAGCCAGTTTAAGCGCATAGTCATCATTAGCTATTCCCACGTAAGCACTTATCCAATCAACAGAATACATAAGTTGATGTATAAAGAGTATGGCTATGAGCCCGGTAACACCATTGAAGATCAAGTGTGCACCTGCAAGTTGTTTACCGACAATATTAGAACTCATGGCTCCTAGAATGGCTGTGATTGTTGTACCAATGTTAGCACCAATGGCTAATGCCAAAGCATTTTCATAACTTATCTGCCCCGCAGCAAGTGCTGTAATGATCAAAACCAGAGTGGCATGTGATGACTGCATTACTACAGTGGCAAATATACCGATCCCCGTAAATATAAAGAGACCTTTATATCCTGTCACTGCATAACTGGCAAGATCAATGGTATCTTTAAAAGCTTCAAACCCATCTTTCATATAGTGGATTCCTAAAAACAGGAATCCTAATCCCGAAAGTACATATCCAATCCCTTTAAGTGACTTTGATTTTTGAAAAATAAGTATCACACCAAACACAAGCATAGGCATAGCATAAGCAGAAATTTTTACTTTGAGCCCTAACCCGGCAACAAGCCATGCTCCTGTCGTCGTACCGATATTGGCACCAAAAACGATCCCAATACCCTGTGCAAGCCCTATGAGTCCAGCACCTAGAAATGAGATTGTAAGTACTGAAACCAATGAACTTGATTGCATGATAGTTGTAGATAGGATACCAAAACCGACACTCTTGTAAAGTTTATCGGTAGACTTTTGTAGTATTTTCTCTAAAGTACCCCCTGAAAAGGCTTTAAAACCTTCTTCAAGGGATAACATACCAAATAGGAAGATAGCAACACCTGCTGCAATCTCTTTAAAGTCTGGACTTATCCAAAACCCATAGGCAAGGATACCCAGAATAGAAGGTAATAATATTTTTTTAAGCATTAAAGGACAATCCCTCTAATCATAAAGAATATCACTGCTGAAAGTACTGCAGCCGCTGGTACTGTAATTACCCATGCAGCGATGATTTTTTTCACGGCATCTCTTTTTACATATTTTACTTTTTCAACACTTTTGATATGTTTCTTAGATGCTTTTATTTTCGCTTCTTCAACATCAATGAGCTTATAAAGAGCAACAATTCTCTCATAATCAGCTTTTGTTTTTTTGTCTTTTTCTTCTAATGTTTTAAGTTCACTTGTATATGCTTTTAAAACTTTCTTCTCATCTTCAATACTGATCTCTTCTTTTTCAATGACCTCTTCCTGTCCTGAAGAAGCAAGATATTCTCTTAGGAAACCAACACCAAAGATACCACCCACAGCAATATGTGTTGAAGATACTGGAAGACCTAACTGTGAAGCGATAATAACTGTAATAGAAGCAGCCATCGCTACAGAGAATGCTCTCATTTGGTCTAAGTCAGTGATCTCGCTACCTACAGTTCTGATCAGCTTTGGTCCATAAAGAGCAAGACCAAGTGCAATACCAAGCGCTCCAACCGCCATAACCCAGATAGGAATACCTGCTTTTGCTGAAATTCCACCAGTCATTACTGCATCATTGATCGCAGCTAATGGTCCGATGGCATTTGCAACATCATTTGCCCCATGAGCAAAACTTAAAAGTATTGCTGCAAAGATCAATGGCACTGTGAATAATAGGTTAATAGAGGCTCTTGTATTCTCAAGACTATTTGCTCTGTTTTCAACTGTTTTCTTCACTAGAATATAGACAATACCAGCTATGATAAGACCAAATATTGCGGCTATAAGGAAAGAAGGTTTTTTTGCATCTGGAAGAAACACTAAAACATCAACGATCGAAGGCCATACCTTTTTTAGACCTTTGAGTGTTAAATACGTAATAAATGCCCATGACATAATAGCTACGAAAATTGGTACCCATTTCTTGGCTGCTCCTATTTTATCTTCCTTATAGACCATCGACTTTTTAATAGCATATAAAAATGTTGCTGCGATAATTCCACCTAGTACAGGAGAGATAACCCATGAAGCAGCTATTTTTCCCATAGTACCCCATGATACTATCGTAAATCCTGCTGCAGCAATACCTGCACCCATCACACCACCAACAATGGAGTGTGTGGTTGAAACAGGTGCTTTCATCATCGTTGCAAAATTCAGCCATAGTGCAGCGGCTAATAGTGCTGCCATCATTGCCCAAATAAACGGATCAACGTTACCACCAAAGGCATCTATATCAATAATTCCTTTTTTAATGGTTTTTACAACATCTCCACCTCCAATAAATGCACCAAGAGCTTCAAAAACTGCAGCAATCGCAATAGCACCACCCATAGTG
>JADGDL010000001.1:0-308 GCA_016744875.1 Sulfurovum sp. | reverse complement strand
CCCTTAGTGGGTGCTTTTGATCCAACTGGCGGTCCTACATTATTTGCAACATCATTTGCTCCAATGTTCATGGCCATATAGGCTCCAAAGAGTGGTGGGTTTGCTAAGAAGATATTGTTCGGTATTTCCCCTGAACTTAAAAAACTATAGGTTAAAACTGCAACCATAAAGAAGAGTGCAAATCCAAGCCTCACAAAATCAACTCCACTACTCTTCATCGCCTCTTTTTCCATCTTTTTTACTGTCTGTATCATTTCCATATATCCTATCCTTTCTAATATGTATATACTTATAGTATACTCCTAATA
>JADGDL010000019.1 GCA_016744875.1 Sulfurovum sp. | reverse complement strand
GTGTTTCATCTATATTAAGATCTACCACTTCTCCTGCACCATTTACAGTCAGTTCTACAAGTCCGCCACCTGCTTTTGCAGTAAACTGCACATTTTTTGACTGTTCTTGTATCTCTTTGGCTTTTTCCTGCATCTCCCCCATCATCTGGGACATTTTGTTCATATCAAAACCTTCAAACATTATTCAAGACCTTCAAATGCTTGTGCGATGCTGTTATCTTCATCAAGTATAATGACTTTGGGTTTCATCGTATCTGCCTCTTCTCTGCTCATCGTAGCATAGGCAATAATAATGATCTTGTCACCTTTATGTACTTTTCTTGCAGCCGCGCCGTTAAGACAGATATCGCCTTTACCGCGTTCACCAGGAATGATATAGGTAGAAAACCTCTCACCATTGTTTACATTCACGATATCGATCTTTTGACCCACAAGCATATCTGCGGCATCCAAAAGGTCTTGATCTATAGTAATGGAACCTACATAGTTTAGGTTAGCATCTGTTACAGTAGCTCTATGTAGTTTAGAATAAAGCATAGTAATGTTCATAGTAACGATCTCCTTAAAGACAATTATTTATTTCTCCTTGTGAGAAATATTTTTTAAATTTTATGTGGGATTATACCAAAATCCTCATATATCTGTATTATACTAAAAAAATGTGAGGAAATTGAGGTAGTAACCCTAAAAATGAAATAAGGTTACTGTAAATAGTAGAGAGACTACTATTTAACTAGTGATGCTGGGGATACTGGCTCCCCCCACATTAGATCAGGAATTACAAATTCAGAAACAACATTACCACCAATGATATGCTCATCAATGATTTTATCTATCTTCTCTTTTGTCAAGTTCACATACATTACATGTCCCGGTTCTACTAACATCACTGGACCATTTGCACAGCGATTTAAACAACCTGTTTGTATAGGTGTCACTGTACCGATGATTCCTTTCATCATCAAGGATTGGGCTAAGTGCTGAAAAAGTTCTTGAGACTCTTTATCATCTGCTTTAACACATGCTGGTTTTGGCATCCCTGGAGGTGCCGACTGCTGACATTTGAAAATATAAAACGCTGGTTGTGGTATACCTGGTACCATTCATAATCCTTTGAAAGTTTAATTAGGAGTATTTTACTCTGATTAACTTAATTTGAGTTTAGGAAACTCTTTTGTTCCCCCTTGACACATATCAATCTATTGTTCCTCTCCTTTTAATATAATTCAAAATAATTATATGCCATTAGGAGAGCCTATGCAGTACCCACCTTTTTATGAGAAGATACCATCTATCTTACTTTATGATCCGCTAAGTGAATTTCTTGGTGCCTTTGAAAAAGGTAAAATGGAGATCTCTTATCTTGACTGTGTGAAATTGGCAGGGCATTCCTGTCCTACTGTTGCAGGAGCGTATCTTATGGCTAAGTTGGGACTGGAAAGACTTTATAAAGAAACACTCCCTCAAAGAGGCTCTGTCAAAGTAGAGATGAAAGCATCGAAGGGTGAAGGTGTTACAGGCGTTACCTGCAACATTATCTCTTTTATCGTTGGGGCTAGTGACAACAGCGGTTTCAAGGGTATTCAAGGAAACTTTTCCAGACATGATCTGCTTAGCTATGACGTTCCTATGGATGCAGAAGTCAAACTTACACGTCTTGACACGATGCAAAGCGTTACCCTCTCTTATGATCCTTCCTCTGTACCACCAGATGCACAGATGATGCCGCTTATGAAAAAAAATCTTCAGGGCACCCCATCAAAAGAAGAGAGTACATTATTTCAAACCCTATGGCAAAAAAGAGTTGAAGAGATACTCTTAAGCACAGATAAACACCATACATTCATTACAATACAGGAGTAGACAATGAGTATTTCAAACTATATGACAGAAGATCACAGAGCATGCGACACCCTATTTGCCAAGGCAGAAGAAGCGGTCGCACTGGGTGAATGGGACGTTGCAGAAGAAAGATTTTTACCTTTTTCAAACAAGACACTTTTACACTTTGCAAAAGAAGAAGAGGAACTCTTCCCAGCCTTTGAAAAACAGACCGGTATGACTGAAGGTCCTACAAAAGTGATGCGTTATGAGCATGCACAGGTAAAAGGCATCATCGAAAAGATGGCAAAAGCACTTGAAGAAAAAGATAAAGATGCCTACCTTTCTCTTGCAGAATCTGCTATGATTCTACTTCAGCAGCACAATATGAAAGAAGAGCAGATGCTATATGCCATGTGCGACAGGGTATTGCCTGAAGAGATCAAAGAAGAAACGCTTGAAACAATGAAGAATATGTCACTTTAAAAAGGTTTTGTATGCCAGAGTTTAAAAAAATATATCTTGATGCACGAAAAATGGAACATCCCGAACCTTTAGAGAAGTCTATGAAGATCATACGCTCACTGGATGAACATAGCTATTTCTATATGTTGCACCGTAAAAAGCCTGTTCCCCTTATTGATCTGGCAGAAACACATCATTTTCAGGTCTTCACTAAAGAAGATGAAAATAAGCACTGGCATATTCTTATCTGTAAAAATCAAACTATAAACTTAAGTGATCTCTTAGATGTTTAACCAAAATGGTCTCTCTTTAGATCAGGCACCTCCTCTCTCTGTTGTCTTTCGTTTCTTTTTTGTAGGAGCACTCTTTGGTATACTCTCCGGTATTTCTATTTTATCTTATGGCATGGATATCTTTGATGCGACAAGTACAGCATCTGTCACATTGACACACCTGTTGACACTGGGGGTAATGCTCTCTTTTATGTTTGCAGCACTGTTCCAAATGCTACCTGTCATAGCAGGTGTAACACTTACTTCCCCCATAAAAAAAGCTAATTTACTGCTCTATCCTTTTATATTAGGTGTTGCTACTTTACTGTTTGCATTTAATATGCCCCATGCCTCATGGCTATTTATCACTGCATCTGTTTTACTAGGTATACCACTTATCTTTATTCTCTTTGTAATGTTAAAGAATCTTCTACGATTAGAACACCATACCACCTCCTCAGAAGGGATGACATATGCATTGCTCTCAATGCTTTTTACACTACTCTTTGCCCTTTACTTGACCTTTTCTTTAGGGGGCATCACAGAGGGGGTCTATTATCTTGCCATTAAAGAAGCCCACTATTCATTTGGTCTCTTTGGTTGGATATCACTACTCATCATTGCTATCTCATTTCAGGTCATCGAGATGTTTTATGTTACCCCTGCTTACCCCAATTTCATCTCTAAACAGCTCCCAAGAGTACTGTTTTGCCTACTCATGATCTCGTTTATTCCTGCACTCTTTCTGCCTCATATATGGTTCATTTCAGATATCATTCTCATACTCCTGTTAAGTACGTATGCACTGGTCACACTCAAACGGTTGACACAACGTAAACGTCCCTTGACTGATGCAACCGTATGGTTTTGGCGTATGGGACTTAGTTCACTTCTACTTAGCCTATTGTCAATGACAGGGACTCTCTTTACAGCAGTAGAAATTTTCAAACCACTTAGCTACATCTTCTTTAGCTCTTTTGCCTTGAGCATTGTCTTTGCCATGTTCTACAAGATCGTACCTTTTCTCACATGGTTCCATCTCAATAGCCAAGGTTATTTTACCGCACCTATGATGCACGAAGTAATTCATCCCAAAACAGCAAAGAAACATCTCTATATTCATTTAACAACGATCGTTACATTTATTCTGTCACTCTTTATGGATAAGGCTATATTCGCTGCAGGTATATTGACCATCCTTTCCTTTGGATGGATGACATACCAAATCGTGCATGCCCATTTACTCTATAGAAAAACACAAAAGAACGAAGAAAAATTTGACATGGGCTAAATGATAATAAATTTCATTTTTAAGTTTGTTTAAGAATAGTTTGACTATACTGCGAAAAATTACTAAATGATACTTATTATCATTTCTATGAGATAATTATATAGACCTATAAGGAAAAGTTTTGGAAAAAATCACCATTGCATTGGCAGGTCAACCAAATGTAGGAAAATCATCCCTCATTAATGCCATCTCAAATGCAACACTTAAAGTCGGTAACTTCTCGGGAGTTACCGTAGATAAAACAGAAGTCCAATTTACTATCTGTGATGATGTGACATGTAAAGATTATGAAGCACACATCATTGACTTACCAGGTGCCTACTCTCTTACTGAGTACACCATTGAAGAGAAAGTAACTAAAAGTTTTTTACAAAGTGATGAATATGATATTATCGTGAATGTTGTAGACTCAACTAACTTACAGAGAAATCTTCTTTTTACGACCCAGCTTCTTGAAACCGGTAAAAAAGTTGTTGTTGCCCTCAATATGTCAGATGAAGCAGAAAAAGAAGGTATCACTATAGATGAAAAACAACTTTCGGCTATCTTGGGAGTGCCATGTATCAAAACATCTGCAACAACAAAAGAAGGGATAGAAGCACTCAAAAATGCCATCATAGAAGTATACGAGCAAGATGAGACTTCAGCTAAGGTCATCTACTCCGATCCTGCAGAAGAAGAGATATCCCATATTGTCAACTTCTTAAAAGAGAAAAAGTATAAAAGCACATTACCGTACCGTCACCTTGCGGTAAAGCTTTTACAAGAAGATGAAGATGTCTACAAAAAAATGCACGATGAACCAATTTGGATAGAGATGCTTCCACTTGTGAGAGAGGGATTAAATCACCTTTACGTTCACAACAATACGAAAAACCTCGATGAAATTTTTGCAGATGAACATTTTGCTTTTGCTAAAGGTGCAAAAATGGAAGTTATGTCTGTTAAAGGGATGAAAGCCAAAAACCTCACACAAAAAATAGACAATCTACTGATCAATAAAATTTTAGGTATTCCACTGTTTTTATTTTTTATGTGGGGACTTTTCCAACTCACTTTTGAACTGGGAAGCATTCCTATGGATTATATTGATGCGACTTTTTCATGGCTTGGAGATCAGGCTAAAGCGGTACTGGGAGACGGTGAGCTAGGTTCTCTTGTAGCTGACGGAATGATAGCCGGAGTGGGTGCTGTTGTCATGTTCTTACCAAATATTGTCATTTTGTTTGTAGGTATTGCACTTCTTGAGACTACAGGGTATATGAGTCGTGTGGCTTTTTTACTTGATGGTTTTTTCCACAAATTTGGACTACACGGTAAAAGTTTCATCCCTTTGGTTACAGGGTTTGGATGTTCTGTACCAGCATATATGGCAGCAAGAACACTCAAAAATGAAAAAGACAGACTGATCACACTCTTTATCATAGGCTTTATGTCCTGTGGTGCGAGACTACCGATCTATGTTCTCTTTGCAGGTGCATTTTTTGGTGCAGAACAGGCTGGGAATATCTTATTTATTATCTATATCTCCGGTGCCATTTTCGGCTTATTTGCAGCCAAAATACTTAAAAAGTTTGTCTTTAAGGGTGATGATGAGCCATTTGTAATGGAAATGCCAAAGTACCGTATGCCATCTCTTAAACTGATTTGGCACACGGTCTACGGACAGGCAAAATCATACCTAAAGAAAGCAGGTACTTTCATTTTGGCAGCATCTATCCTGATCTGGTTTGCATCGAACTATCCAAAGAACGATCTATTGACAGCAGAATATGACACAAAAATCGAAAAAGCACTCACAGAAGATGCTAAAGCTACTCTAAATAATGAATTGTCTCTTGCCCTGCTTGAACAAAGCTACTTGGGACAAATAGGCCATGCTTCAGAGCCATTCTTCGCTCCTTTAGGATTTGACTGGCGTATGGCAGTGGCATTAGAAACTGGTCTTGCAGCAAAAGAAGTTGTTGTCTCCACACTTGGTGTACTCTATGCACTGGGCGATGAAGTAGATGAAGGGAATGAAGGACTTATAGAACAGATCAAAGCAAATATCCCATTTGCCTCTGCTATTGCCTTCATTGTCTTTGTAATGCTCTATTTGCCTTGTTTAGCTGCATCTATGGTTTTTGCAAGAGAAGCAGGAGGATGGAAATATCTTGTTTATCTGTTCCTCTCAACAACTGCAACCGCATGGATCATGAGTTTTATCGCGTACAGAGTGACGCTACTAATCATATAGCGTAGTTTTTATACCTACGATACATAAGGATATTTATGAATTTAACAGAACTGACAAAAGGCGACAAAGCAGAGATTCTTAAGATCTCTGCGGATAAAGCATTAAAAGACCGTTTGACCTCTTTTGGCGTAATGAAAGGAGAAGAACTCCTTATCAAAGGATGTTCTTTGGCAAAACAAACCATCGAAATAGAAGTTGGTTCAACACTTATTGCCCTTCGTAAAGATGAAGCAGAAAAAATAGAAGTAGAAAAATTTTAGTTATTTTTGTAGATCTTAATGCTTAGATTAAGATCTACACTATGGTATCAAAGATAAATACTTAAAATATAAAAGGTTTAAAAATGTATAAATTAGGCTTAGCAGTTGTCATTTTATTGATAATGAGTATTAGTATATATGCTAAAAACGTAACAAACGGGGAAAGCAATACGTCTTTAGAGACAGTAAATACCCCTATAGAAATAAGAAGTGTAAGAAGTATCTTAGGTGCATATGATCCCATCGAGCATACAAGGGGTCAAATAAGAGCAGGATATATTAATTTTTCAGAAGATGGTACTCCAGATGCTAACGCTTTAGCACTTGGAGGACACTTTCATCTCTATAGTAAAAGATGGAACGGATTTAAAGCTGGGGCAGAAGCCTATACTGTACTTAAAACTGATATAGATAAAAACTCGAATACGTCCAATGGAGATTTCTATAATAATGAGGGAAAGAGTTTCATACTATTGTCTCAAGTCTATCTAGATGGAAAATGGGGTAACAATACGCTAAAACTTGGAAGACAGATACTTGATACACCTCATGCAGACAGTGATGATATCAGAATGATGCCAAATTATTTTGAAGCCTATACCTTTACAAATACAGATATTGAAGATACTACCCTCTCTGCTGGACTTATTACAAAGATGGCTGGTTGGGAAAATGGTGTGGATAGTGGGGAGTTTGTCAAAATTGCTGAGACACTGGAAACAGATCAAAGTATTGATGGTGTGTATTATGCTGCGGTAGCCTATGAAGGTATCAAAGATCTCTCTTTAAGTCTATGGTACTACCACTATAGTGACATTGCCAATGTACTCTATACAGAGATAGGATACGAACATGAAGTGTTTGAAAATACAGTGATGACACTTGGACTCCAGTATGACGCTAGTCAGGAAACGGGTGCTGCGATTCTTGGTAAGCAGGATGCACAAACGTACGGTATCAGTATAGAAACATCATTTGAAGATCTTGGCATCAACATTTTAGCCGCATATAATCAGGATAATGGTGATACCGGTGCTATGGGACTAAGCCTGGGTGGTGGTGCTTTCTTTACTTCTATGGAAGATCAAACACTTGATGCACTGGGCACTTCAGGTAGTGCATGGGTCATTGGTGCGGGGTATGCTTTTGATACCATTGGGATAGACGGTTTGGTATGTGGTTTGGCTTATGGTAATTTTGAAGCAGATGATGCAACACTCTATCATGCAAGTGAAGTGGATGCTATTTTGGAATACGCGTGGAATGAAAAAATTTCAGCTACTGCTGCATATACATCAGTGGAACACAAGGTTGCACATTTTCAAGACTATTCACAGTTAAGAATCATAGCAAATTATAATTTTTAAGCTATACTACACATCATTCAGCAAGGAGCAATTTTGAAAGCAAGCATAGTAAAATTTTTACTGTTATTCTCACTGTTGTTTCACATCAGCCATGCATCCATTATCGCTATGGAAGATGATTGCGACCATGATAGTGTACACGAATACATCATGGAACAAACACAGGCTTCCGAATGTGGTGACCTGTGTGACATGCATCACCTTTTTCATTTAATCGCTATCATCTCTACTTCACCTATATATTTTGATGTCTCAATGCCACAGGCTAAACTTACAGAAAGTACTACATTTTATACACCTCCTTTTCAAAAGAAAACTACAAAACCACCTATAACCTAAACTACTCTACCACACCCTAGTTCTCTTTAGAACACATTTTTACACCATATATTTATTAGGAATATCATAAGAAGATCAATCTTCAAAAATAAAACTAGATTTCCTACAAGGAGCTTATAATGACTAAATATTTACTATTTCTTTTACCTTTTCTTGGCTTTTCTGCTTCCATTAACATGGAAAAAGCAATACTAAGACCTTTGGGCAAGATCATCCATACCAATGCTGAGATCACACAACTCTCAGAACAGAAACAAGAGATCGTTTCCCGCCTTAGCGGACATATAGAAAACTACTATGTCACAGCTGGTCAAACAGTTAAAATAGGTGATAAAATAGCACTAATCGAATCGATAGAACTCTCTAAAATGTCTGCGGATTATATCTCTGTTTTAAAACAGATAAAAGCAGCACAAGCACAATTTAATACCGCTAACACGCTTCATATCAAAAAATTAAGTTCTCAAAATGACATCTCTACTGCCATTATCAACCTTGAAGAGATACGTGCCAGACAAAATGCTCTGATATCACAATTTGACTCGCTTGGTATTAATCCTGCTAAGCTTACCGAGGCAACAGACCAATACACTCTTTATGCTCATTCTGATGGTATAGTGGGAAAGATACTTGAACCTTTACACGCTAATGTAAATGCCCAAACACCTCTTATGACACTTGTAGATCAAAGCGGTTATTATGCTGTCTCTTACCTGCGTGTAGCAGATGCTATGAAAGTAGACCAAACCACAAAAGGATGGATAACCATCTCTGGAATGAACTACCCTTGCCACTTTGTACAACTTTTACCGAACATAGACAAAGAGACTCAACGTGCTAAAGTACTTTTTAAAATAGAAAATAGCCCAAAAAACATGCTTTTGGGAGCCTACATAAACATGGATATCTCTCTTGCCCCTACAAAAGATGTTATCACGATCAAGAAATCTGCTTTAACACTCTTTAAAGGGGAATGGGTTATTTTCATAGAAGCTAATCATAAGGCAGAAGGAGAACAACAGGATGAACATGAGAACCATGACCATGTCAAGCATGAAAACCTAGTTGGCAACGATAAAGATAAACATAATGAACATGCATCAGAAGAAAAACACCAGGATGAGCATAGGCATGATACACACGAAGAAGAGGAAGTACCTTTCAAGGCCAAAGTCGTTGAAGTCATCGCATACAGTGGCGAAAATGTTGCTATTAAAGGTCTGAAAATTGGAGAGAGCTATGTAAGTGATGGCGTTTACTTTGTAAAATCTATGTTACTGAAGTCCTCTCTTGGCGGACATGGTCACTAGGAGTACACATGAAAAAGTTTTTTGAATTACTCATACAATATAAATTTCTCATCCTTGCTCTGTTCATCGCTATTTCAGGTTTTGGGTATAAAGCATACAAAAATATACCTGTAGATGCATTTCCAGATATTACACCTAAACAGGTAGTGATCTACACAGAAAGTGTAGGAAATTCTGCTGAAGATATAGAAAAGCTCATTACCTACCCGATAGAGTCTGCCATGTCTGGTTTACCCGGCGTAACAAAGATACTTTCCAACTCTATGTTTGGTCTATCTTATGTCTCTATCTTTTTTGAGGATAGCTACGATACCTACTTTTTGCGTCAACTTGTAACGGAAAGACTTAACTCCGTGGACATTCCCAAAGGATGGGGCACACCTATCATGGGACCTAATACAACAGGATTGGGACAAGTATTCTGGTATGCACTCAAAGATGAAAAAAACCAATACACGGCAGCACAACTTCGCCAGATGCATCAGTATGCAGTGACACCTCTACTCAAATCTGTTGATGGTGTAGAAGAAGTGATCTCCTGGGGTGGGTATGAAAAACAATATGAAGTCTACATAGACCCTAAACGTTTACAGAATGTAGATGTAACCTATAATGAGATTATAGAAGCACTTGAAAGATCTAACCAGTCCGTAGGGGGTCAATACCTGGAGTTTAACAGAGAACAGTACCTCATCCGCGGAGCAGGACTCTATCAAAGTATGGATGACATACGTAATACTGTCATCAGAATAAAAGAAGCAAAGAGTGTTACTATTAACGATGTAGCTACAGTACAAGAGGGGAAAGCACCTCGCTTTGGTGCAGTCTCGGTAAATGGGAAGGAACGTGTTTTTGGTATGGTATTACAACGCTCCGGCACTAACGCTGCAAAAGTGGTTGATCTTATCAAAGCCAAAATGCCTTTGGTCAATGCAGCCTTAGCAAAAGATGTAAGCCTTGAAGTCATTTATGACAGAACAGAGATTACACATAAAGCAGTCTCTACCATGACCTCTGCTCTTCTTATAGGGTCAATTCTGGTTGCTATTGTGTTGTTTCTATTTTTGTTTGAATTACGCTCAGCATTTATTGTTATCATTTCTTTACCTATCTCTTTGCTTATCGCATTTTTAATGATGCAAAACTATGGTATCTCTGCAAATTTAATGTCTCTTTCCGGTTTAGCCATCGCTATTGGGATGATCGTTGACGGTACCATCGTCGTTGTAGAAAATGCTTTTAGGCTTTTACACGACAATCCTGAAGCATCACGTGCAGAGGTTATTTCTCAAGCTACTGCAGAAGTAGCCAAGCCTGTACTCTTTGCACTGCTTATCATTGCTACTGTGTTCATCCCTTTACTTAGTCTTGAGGGACTTGCAGGGAAACTTTATACCCCTATGGCACTTGACATTGTTTTTGTCATGTTGGGATCACTTGGAGTTGCACTTTTCCTTGTGCCTGTCCTCTCTTATATGCTCTTAAGATCTGGGAAGCACTCCAACTCTCCTTTAATGCATCTGATCAAAACATTCTATACACCTCTTCTTGTTTTTTCACTCAAACATGCTAAAAAACTTGTGGCTGTAACATTCCTTATCTTTTTTGCATTAACAGGACTGCTCTTGCAACAAGGACGGGAGTTTATGCCTGAACTTAATGAAGAAAGTATCATGTACAGGGTTATCGCCATTCCGGGGACTGCACTGACGCAAAGTGTAGAAAATGCTCAAGCCATAGAGAACTTCATACTAGAGACCTATCCAAATGAGGTAGTCTCAGTTCTCTCTATGATGGGGAGAAGTGAAAAAGGTGAAACGGCACAGGCCAACTATATGGAAGTACTTCTTACCCTGCATCCTGAAGTACAACAGATCGAAGCACTGGGGAAAGAGATGACACATACACTTAAAGAGAAGTTTGACTACTTACAGTTTGTGCCTACACAACCTATAGCGATGCGTATAGAAGAACTGCTTGAAGGTGTTAGTGCAGAACTTGCCGTTAAGATCTACGGAGAAGATCAAAAAGTGATGTCAGGTATCGCTGAAGAGATCGCTTCTGTACTTCAAGATATTCAGGGATTAGATCACGCAGAAGTGGAAACCCAGTTAGGACAAGCACAGATAAATATCAAACCTAACTACCTTGCACTTTCTCGTTATGGACTATCTGTACAAGATGTGATGCAAGTCATCCGCTATGGTGTTGGAGAAGAAGCTGTCACACAAAAGATAGAGGGTGTCAAACGTTTTGGTATCGTTGCAAAACTGAAAGATGCAAAACATGACATTTACACACTCAAAAACCTCATTTTACGTTCAAAGTCAGGGAAAGTGGTCACACTTGAAGAGGTATGTAATATATCTACTATTCAAGGACCTGCCTTCATCAAACGTGAAGACTTGAGCCGTTATATGGTGCTTTCCGTTGAGGTTGAGGATAGAGATATTGCTACCTTTGTTGAAGAAGCAAATAACAAGATAAAAGAAAACGTCACTATACCAGACGGTTACTATATCAAATGGGCAGGTGATTTTAAAAATATGCAAGAAGCAACACAGACCTTAGCGTTGATAATTCCTATTACTCTGCTTCTTATCATGCTTTTACTCTATACCGCGTTTAACTCATTTAAAAAAGCTTTTCTCATTTTATTGGGTGTACCACTCGGACTGATGGGAGGAATAGTCGCACTGCTTATCGCAGATATCTATCTTTCAGTCTCCGCCATTGTAGGGTTCATCGCGATCTTTGCCATTGCTGTACTTAACGGCATTGTACTTGTCTCCTTTATAGATGAACTGCGTAAGAAATTTCCGCATGTGAGAACCATAGACTTGGTCAAAGATGCAACCCTATTACGTCTTAGACCTGTACTGATGACTGCATTTACTACACTTTTTGGTATATTGCCACTGCTTTACGCCACAGGTGTGGGAAGTGAGATCCAATACCCTCTCTCAGTAGTCGTCACTGGAGGAATACTCTCTTCAACCCTCTTAACTCTCTTGGTTTTACCTGGACTGTATGTACTATTTTTTAGAAAGTCTTAGTATGTTAAAGAACGTTTTACTTATGGTCTTTACCTCTATCCTGCTATTGACAGGCTGTGAAGATAAAAAACCTGCCCTTGTTTCCCGTACACAAATTAGTATGGGTACATTTGCGACCATTTCACTTGATAAGAAAGATATGATGCATATACAACAAGGGTTTCAACATCTTCAAGACTTAGAGTCCATCCTTTCAAGTTACCAAAAAGATGCAGATGTCTATCAGCTCAATCAAAAAAAGCAATTCACCTCTAACCCCACACTCAGGGACATACTGAATAAAAGTAAAGCCTACTACTCACAAACGCAAGGATATTTTGATATCACCATAGGATCCATCACAAAAGAACTCTACCATTTTGGAGAGGATGAAAAGATACCCACAAAAGAAGAGATATCCACAGCCAAGTTAGGCATAGAAAAAATCCATATCCAAAAGGAGATCATCACACTGGACAGAACAATTACTGTTGATCTGGGTGGTATAGGAAAAGGATACTCTGTTGACTCTCTAAGTACATACTATCATACGCTTGGAATTAAAAAAGGTCAAATCGCACTCTCCGGCGATATACGATGTTTAGACCGCTGTAGTATTGGATTGCAAGACCCCTATAATGAAACAAATATACTCACTACTTTACATGCAAAAATACCTGATCTCTCTATCTCTACTTCAGGTACCTACAGACGCTTCATACAATCAAAAGCACACCATCATCTCATCAATCCAAAAAATAAATCACAAGGTAATGCTTTTGTCTCTGTCACCATTCTGACACAGGGTGACAACACGTTATGTGATGTGATGGCTACAGCCATCTCTACTATGCCTAAAGCATTGGCATTGGCATTTGTAAAATCTCAAAATGATTTTGGATATATACTCATCACACCGCAAAATGAAGTGATCAAAGGGAATTTAGAAAAGTTTGTGTCACATTCACAGTTTGAGAAACAGGAGTTTCCACATAGCGACACACGTGTAAACAACAAATAAAAGTGTTGATAGTAATTTAAGCACAGAAAAAACTATTCCATCTTCTACAATGAAAAAAACACTCAAGTTTTCCACCAATAGCACAAGTATAAAGAGTAAAGAAAAAGTTTTAAAATTTTCCTGTTTCACACCTTTCAGTATGGCAAAAAAATGTGTCAATATAAACAAAATCAACCCCATACCAAAAAGATGTGGACTTACCGTATCAAGTAGCCCATGAAATGATTTGGGTGCATAATAGGCTGATGTACCCTCAATACTTAATGATGTATTAAGCACAAAAATCCAGACACCTGTAAACAGTAACAACACAGTCATTACAAAAAAATACCTAAGTGCTATAGAGTAATACATCATAAAAGCTTTCTAAAGATGAACAGAGAAAAGTAAAGTGCGCAAAGATGCCATAAAACAAACATGACTAACCAGACATAGACAAACATCTCCCCGTAGAAATATCCCAAAAGAAGACTAAATGGAGCAAGTATTGCAGAAAGAAAAGCCAAGTGTATCATCTTGTTTTTTCCATTTTTACTTATACGAATATAAATAATAACCAAGAGCAGTAAAGTGATCATCGAGATAAAAATATCAATATGTATACGTTCTAAAAGTGCAGGTAAAAGGATAGGTTCTAAAAATGCTTCTTCATTACCCAGGATCGTTTCTAATGCCTGTACAGGAGTAAGTCCTACCTGATAATGATGCAACACTATATCCGAAAATAAAAAGAGTGTAAGGATACCTGTCAACAAAAGGATTTGCAATGTTAACAATCGATTCTGTTCCAGCTCCTTAGTAACTAAAAATTTCATCCAACACTACTTTAAAATGATTTCGTAAATAGCACGAGCGACCCTTGCAGCATCTGTTACGGATCTTGCCGAGAGCGTAGCCCCACTGATAGTAGGAATGTCTTTCCCTACAGTGAGTTTTTCCGAAGCACTTACATTTTGCAGTTGACCCATCCATATCGAGGAAGGTATATATTCTGGTGGTTCAGAAAATGCCATTATCTCTGTAAACTTGAGTGTGCCTTTCATGTCAAAACCATATAATACAGTGGCTTTTTTAGTCCGAACTTTCCTAAATCCAAGTACTGCGTGTCCTATTGTTTTACCGTT
The DNA here is from genome assembly GCA_016744875.1 of Sulfurovum sp. Taxonomy (GTDB): domain Bacteria; phylum Campylobacterota; class Campylobacteria; order Campylobacterales; family Sulfurovaceae; genus Sulfurovum. Next base: position 22,028 of record JADGDL010000019.1, on the reverse strand, counting down.
GTCTATTAAGGTGTAGTAACGGTAAACCTTTGTATCTACTTTTGCTTTTGCTTTTTGTTGCACTTGGGAAAATTGTTTTTTTGTCAGTATGAGACTGTGTTTTTCCATCTTTGTACCTTTAGGGAACGAAGCGTGAATCACTTCTTCAATGCTGGGGAATGATTTTGCCATACTGCTTTGGGATAATAAAATCCCAAAGAGTAAAGATATAAAAATTTTGTACATAAAATGTTATCCGATATTAGAATATAAACCCAAGTCCAAATGAGACAGTATTAGTGTCTTCATTACCTACTTCATTCATTTCATAGTCAAGTTTTAATACCACTTGTTCTGCTGGAAAAAAGTTCATACCTATTGTAACCGTTTCTGTTTCAAAATCAGACTCATTTAAACCATCTACTGTTTTTTCTACCGGATTCCAGTTCTCATACTGTGCAAATACAGGCATTTTATAGTCAATCCCGAAAACGTCACCAAGATCATAAGAAGCATTTACATAATAACCGCTTGCTTTTTCAACTGCAGTAGGGCTTAATTTTTCTGCACCATCAAGGTTTGTTTGTGTATAGAGTCCATACGCTTGGAAAGGTCCCTTTTCATATCTTGCATGAAAGTCAAACATGGTTGTAGTTGTTCCACTTATATCTTCCCCAGGTTCAGGGTTCTTAAGGTTTGAGCCATCACCATAATACGCAGAAACCCCTGTTACTAAACCATTAATACCTGTATAGTCAACACGCCCAACAAATGCTGGAGAGAATGATCCATTTTTTGATGAACCAATTCTTCCAGACCTGATCCAACCATCAGTTGGTGTTTTTGTTTTAGAATTATTTACATTTAATGCATTGATCATACCTGCTGTATATTCGATACCAATGTCATCAAATTTACCATACGCAAGTACACCATTTTCATGCCAGGTTGACGGTATAAGTTGTCTTTCAATTTCAGGTCTTTGTACAGTATTGAACAATGTTGGTTCATGTCTTAGGTTAATCAGTCCCATAGGGGTAAGTACATGCCCAACTCTTAGGCTAAACTCATCTGAGAGCAAGAAGTCTAAGTATAAAAACTCAACAACAACTGATCCACCGTCGTCCGAGTTTGCACCGTGTTCAAATTCAATTTCAGCATTCAGGACTACCCAGTCATTAAATTTATACCCAAAGTAAGTAATAAATCTGTAAATATCTGCAAAATCATCGCCATTGTCTGGGTTTGCATAAAATGCTTCTCCGTATCCACCTATTGAAAGTGGGCTTTCTGAAAAGTAAACTTTTGATGCTGCCGGCCCCATACCGCTAAATGTCTTCTCACTGTCAACTAAAGTAAATCCACCAGATTGTGATGCCAGTACCTCTTCAGTAAGTACTGTATTTTGTTCTTCAAGTGCTTGCACTCTCTCTTCTAATGTTGCTGCTTGAGCACCTAATGCCAGTATTGCTGTTAAGCCCATTGCTGTTGTAATCTTTCTCATTTTTTTCCTTGCTTCTCATGATTATTAATTTGATAGTTATTATCGTAATCGTAATTTAGCCAAAGTTTTCTTAATACTTTATTAAATTGATAATTATTATTAATATATATATTGACGTATAAAAAATGTTGATCTGTAGATTGATTTTAAGAAAAAATAGTTTGGGTATTATTAAAAAAGTTTGTTCGTAGAGCAGAGAGAAAATCTTAAAGAGCTAAAAGTTCTCTCACTACTTCTCTGTCATCAAAGGGATGTTTCACCCCTTTGATCTCCTGGTAATCTTCATCACCTTTACCAAGGATAAGCAGAACTTCATTTGGTTCTAATGCTTCAAGTGCCATTTTAATCGCAAGTTTTCTATCTGGTGTTGCGGTCACACCATCTTTACCATGTAGACCAAGTAGTATGTCTTCAAGTATCATCTCTGGGATTTCATCACGAGGGTTATCAGATGTCACATAGATCTTATTTGCATAACGTCCTGCCACCGCACCCATACGGGGACGTTTGTCTTTGTCCCGGTTTCCACCGGCGCCAAAAACAACCGTAATGTCTCTGTCTTTCATCGATTCAAGTACCTGGTACATACCATCATCGGTATGGGCAAAGTCTACGATGACAAGAGGTTCACGGCTTACGACTTCCATACGTCCCGAAACACCTGCAAAATGTTCTACCACTTCACAGATCTCTTCTATTTTTCTGCCTGTGAGCATCTGCACAGACCCAACTGCCGCCATAAGATTAAAAAGATTAAAAAGACCTACCATAGGCGAATGAAAAGTCGCTTCATCCCGTAAGTGTTTAATTCCAGCTGTGATTCCATGAAGTAGTGAAAAAGCCTGTACTTTAAAGGTAGCAGGTTCATCTACACCATAACTCTGCGCACCGATAGGATTATAAGTGATATTTTTAATATCATCTTTGTTAAGTAGTTTAGGAGATTCATCTGCAAAGAAGAGGCTTTTTACACGTCTATACTCTTCTACTGTACCATGATAATCCAAGTGATCACTTGTGACATTGGTATGTACCTTAAGTGCAAATTTTAATCCCTCTATACGTTTTTGGTCGATCGCATGAGAGCTTACTTCCATAATGAAGTATTGACATCCCAGATCCATTGTCTGCTTCATATTGTGTAGGGTTTCAAGTATCGATGGTGTCGTCATACTCTTCTCTTCTATACGATGATCCTCAGCAAATAAGCCTCTCGTACCCTGAAGGGCAGGTTTCTCATCTAGATCAAGTAAAAAAGAGTAAATAGCAGCCGTTACAGTCGTTTTACCGTTAGTTCCGGTCACACCTACCACCTTCATCTTCTCAAGTTTCCAAAAGCTAATGAGTTCGTCTACTGTCATAAAAGTAGGTTTTTGTTCCATTTTTTCAAAATAACTGCTGTTTTGTGCTGTTTTTAAAAATATTGTCTGGGTATCCAGGGTAGAAGTATCATCGCTGATAAAGGAAAAATCATCTTTAAGTAAATCAAATTTCACTATTTGATACCTTGTACAACATGGTAGAGTGCTAAGATATCCTGATCATTCCCAAAAAGAGCACTGGAAGCATCTAGATAGCCTAATGCCATTTCATCGAAACCCTCGGTAGAGAGTTGTGTAACAAAATCAATAAACTCATCTTTATTGGTGATGACCACTTTTGTAGAGAACATGATGTCTTCAAAAGTCTTTTTAAAAGAACCCCTGCTCTCTACGAGTCGTAAAAAGTCACTGTAGCGTATACCGTCACCATACTCTACCTGTTCTTCTATAGGGTCGACCAAAAGTTCTTGTATCTGTTTTTTTGATGTATCAAGATTCTCAATAATCCCATCAATGATGTCTACAGCATTATCCTGCTCATCTTTTATCACCTGATAATAATCAAACAGTGCCTGTGCTTCCTCTTGGCTCTCTATACCAAGATCGCTCAAATAAACACCGATCTTTGCTTCATCCAAGGTAGGATAATCTTTCAGGATCAAGCCATAACTTCTAAGTGCATTAGTATAGTCTCCGTTAAGAAATTCTGCCTCTGCTCTTTGTAATAACAGCTCTTGGTTTACTTTATTCATTTTAAGCCAATTGATCCAATTTATCTTCATAGCCATGTGGGACATTGACCACCGTAATTTCAGGATGTATCAAGGTCTGTATCTGTCTTTCTACACCAAACTTTATCGTAGTCCCTGAAGAACCACATCCTACACAAGCACCTTGAAGCTGTACAAATACTTTTCCGTTTTCTATACTTAGCAATGTAATATCTCCACCATCTTGCTGTATAGATGGTCTAACCTTATCTATCACACCAACAACTGCGGGTTTCAACTCTTCATCTGTAAATGGAATCAATTTATCTCCTTGTGATACATTTATCTAAAATGTATTCTATTGTGAATTATTATAACAAAATCATAGTAAATTATCTGTGTACTACGCTTCTATTTTGTGTTATACACTAAAAGTGTAATTTTGTCAATGTAAATTTGAGGGAATTTAATTTTAAATAAGTGTATCCAAGGCATATGCCCTGAAATACAAAAGTGCAGAACAATTATATAAGTTCTATAATTGCCATAGGTGCTGCATCACCTTTTCTCATACGTGTTTTAATGATACGCGTGTATCCACCGTTTCTATCTGCATACTTAGGTGCAATTTCATTCACGATAGTGTTTGTACACTCTTTGTGTTGTAACATTGCAAAAATAGCTCTGTGTGCATTGAAGTCACCAGAAGAAGCTTTAGTAATAAGCTTTTCATAGTAAGATCTAAGCTCTTTGGCTTTTGGTAATGTAGTCTCGATTCTACCTTCTTTTGTCAAAGCAATAGAAAGGTTTTTAAGAAGCGCTGCTCTGTGAGAAGACGTTCTGTTTAATTTACGATAACCATGCTTATGTCTCATAATATTCCTTTTAAATTATTGAGGGTCTCCTTATTTGTGAGCAAAGCCCACAAACAATTCCTCTCACTAAAGAACACTTAGAAGCTTACGCTTTTAATTGCTCTATTTTCTTTACAAGATTAACTCTTGTAAGGTCTACAAGTTCAAAATCTGAACCAAATCCGTTCTCTACAAGGCACTCATTGATCTCATCTAAAGATTTTTTACCAAGATTTTTGATATTTTTGATCTCATTTTCACTCATCAATACCAATTCACCAAGATACTTGATACCTGATCTATCAAGCGAGTTGAACGATCTTGCACTTAATCCAAGTGAATCTACTGTCTGCATGAAAGGTTTAAGTTCAGAATCATCATTGTTTCTTTTTATCGGTGCTACAGAGATGTCTAGATCAAGTACCGTATTAAAAACAGAAAGTTGTTTATTCATTACTTCCAATGCATTGGTAAATGCTTCTACCGGACCGATCTGACCATCTGTTTCAATGTCAAAGATGATCTTTTCAAAGTTTGGATTATCTTCAACAAGTACTGGATCGATCTTATAGTTTGCTTTTCTTACCGGAGTAAAGAAAGCATCCAATGCAATACTGTCAGCAGCAACATCATCTCTAAGGTCTTCACTTGGTACGTAACCAATACCTTTTGAGATAACAACCGTAAAATTAAGTTCTGCATCTTCATTAAGTGTTGCGAGTGTCAAATCACCGTTTACTACTTCAATTTGATCATTGTTAAGATCTTGTGCTGTAACTTCTTTATGACCAGAGAAACTGTACTTTAACTCAACTCTGTCACTCTCGTCTTTAATTTTAAAACGAATGTTCTTAAGATTGATAATAAATACAGCAACATCTTCATGCATACCTCTGATGTTGTCAAACTCGTGCGCAGCACCTTCAATCTTAATAGAAATAGGTGCATACCCGATAGAAGATCCTAAAATAAGTCTTCTTAGTGGGTGCGCAAGTGTAACAGCATAACCGCTTTCAAAAGGATAAGCAACGATCTCAGCACGATTTTCACTGATCTCATTTACTTCTACCTCTGTTGGCATAAATGGTGCAATTTTAATTTTTCTCATTAATAGCCTTTAACTTATGTATTATTTAGAGTATAGCTCAACGATTAGACGCTCTTCAACTGGGATAGCGATCTCTTCTCTTTCTGGGATTCTTGTGAAAAGTCCAAAAAGTTTCTCTTTATCCATGTCAACCCATTCAACCATACCAGTTTGGTTAGTTAATTCGATTGCTCTAAGGATCTGAGGATTTGTTTTACTTTTCTCTCTGATCTCGATTTTTTGACCTGCTTTTACTCTAAATGAAGGGATATCTACTCTTTTCCCGTCAACAAGTACATGTCCGTGATTTACAAATTGTCTAGCAGACGCTCTAGTCGTTGCGAAACCCATTCTGTAAACTACGTTGTCAAGTCTTTGCTCAAGAAGTTGGATAAGGATTGAACCTGTATTTCCTTCTTTTGAGTTTGCTTCTTTGTAGAGTGCTCTAAATTGTTTTTCAGAAACCCCATACATAAATTTAGCTTTTTGCTTTTCCTGAAGCTGAAGACCATATTCAGAGATCTTTGTTCTTCTTTGACCATGTTGCCCTGGAGCATATGGTCTTTTTTCCAATGCAGATTTACCAGCAAGTCTTCTCTCACCTTTTAATCCTAAATCAACGCCAAGTCTTCTTTCTAGTCTTTCAACTGGACCTCTATATCTTGCCATACTTATACCCTTCTCTTCTTAGGTGGTCTACAACCATTATGTGGAAGTGGTGTAATATCTTTTAAGAATGTTACACGAATACCTTCTGTTGCACCAATTGCTTTAACAGCAGTGTCTCTACCAGAACCAGGACCTTGAACTTTAATTCCTACTTCTTTAACACCATTTTCCATTGCTTTTGTCATCGCATCTTGAACTGCTTCAGTTGCTGCAAAAGGTGTTGATTTTTTAGAACCTTTAAAACCTAGTGCTCCAGCAGAACTCCAAGCGATAACGTTGCCCATTTCATCTGTTACTGTAATTACTGTATTATTGAAAGTTGCAGCTACATATACTACCGCTTTCGCTATACTTTTTTTTGCTTTTTTCTTAGCCATATACTATTCCTTATGCCGCGCCGACAGTCTTACGCTTACCTTTACGAGTACGCGCATTTGTCTTTGTTTTCTGACCACGACAAGGTAAACCTCTTCTGTGTCTAAGTCCTCTGTAGCTTCCTAGGTCCATAAGTGCTTTAATATCTAAAGTCACTTTTTTTCTAAGATCACCTTCAACCATAACATTCTCTTGAATATCTTGACGAATCAATGCCGCTTGTGCATCTGTCAGTTCATGAGCTCTAGTGTTGTAATCAATACCTGTTCTGTCAAGAATTTTTCTTGATGTTGTTAAACCAATACCAAAAATGTAAGTAAGTGCATACTCCATTCTTTTTTTCTGTGGTAAATCAACCCCTGCAATACGAGCCATGTTTATCCTTGTCTTTGTTTATGTTTTGGATTTTTACAAATCACGCGTACGATACCCTTGCGCTTAATGATCTTACAATCATCGCACATCTTTTTTACTGATGGTCTAACCTTCATGGTTACTCCTACGTTGTATTTATGAACTATTGTTCTTACACCTAGGTATTTCTACCCTTATTTTGCGTGGATAGATGATGTTTCACTATCCAACCCTTGAGTAATCGGTGCGAAATTAATCAAAGATTCTTCGCGCAGTTTCCTATACCTATAGTAATAGGGAGGGGGATTATACCGAAATATTTCTTGATATTTTCTTATTAGTCTTTGTGGATGTATTATCTTTTCAAACTCTTATATTTATATCTACATCACTCAAGGCATTTTATCTTTATACTTTCAAAAATCTTTCTTCTAATTCTTTCGCACTTATGGGCTTAGAATAAAAATATCCCTGAATATTTCTACAGTGATTCTGCAATAAAAAATCTTTTTGCGCCTCTGTCTCAACACCTTCTGCAATAACATTTATATTAAGAGAACTTGCCAGTGCGATAATGGCTTTTGAAATCGCTATATCTTCATGATCATGTGGTAGATCTTTTATAAATGACTTATCTATTTTTAATTTGGTTATGGGAAACTTTTTAAGATAAGAGAATGATGAATATCCCATTCCAAAATCATCAATAGCCAAATCAATATTTAAAAGTCTAATTTTATGAAGCGTTTCAAGTGCTTTTTCAGGATCTATCATAAGATCATTTTCTGTTATTTCAAATTCTACCCATTCGGAGAGACATCTTGTATCTTCTAGTATTCTCTTTATCACAGGAATACATCCGTCTCTTTCAATTTGTTTAATAGGAAGATTTAAAGATATTTTACCTGGATCATATCCCTTGTCATACCATGTTCTCATTTGTTTCATAGCTTCTTTCATCACGTAAATATCTATCTCAGGCATTAAGCCTGTTTCTTTTGCTATGGGGATGAACATACTAGGTGATATGAGACCTTTTTGTGGATGACGCCATCTTACAAGTGCTTCCGTTCCTATCAGGGTATTCATTTTTGCATCTATCTGTGGTTGATAATACACTGTCAATTCATCATGCTTTAGAGCCTTGATCAATTCACTTTCAATTTGTATACGTTTAAGTGATTCCTGATTCATATCATCATGATAGAAAGCAAAATTATTTTTACCATTTTCTTTTACATGATACATGGCTACATCAGAATTGATCATAATTTTTTCACTACAGTTAGTATCATCCGGACAGATCGTTATCCCTACACTCATATTGGCGTTTAGTTTATGATTATTAATGATGATATCATCTTTTAATGCATCAAATATTTTGTTTACAAAAGATATAACATCCTTTGGTTCATTGATTTCATTTAAGATGATCGTGAATTCATCTCCTCCAATACGAGAGAACGTATCAGAAATTCGTATATGAGAAGAAATTTTATTTGCTACCTGTATAAGAAATTGATCTCCTGTCTCATGCCCAAATGCATCATTGATCGTTTTAAAATTATCCAGGTCTATAAATAACATTGCAAACTTGCTCTGTTGTCTTTGAGACTTATGTACAGCCTGCGATAATCTATCTTGAAACAAAGCACGATTTGGTAAACCTGTTAAATTATCATAATGTGCTTGTATTCTTAGTATCTCTTTAGAATCCTTCAACTCTTTTTCAATACGTTTTGTTTTTGTAATATCTCTAACACTGATTAAAATACGTTTTTCATCTGGCAAAAGCGCTAAAGACATATCAACATTGATAACTTCACCATCTTTTCTGATATATGACTTCTCAAAGTTCTCAATATAACCTTCACGTGCAACCCTACTTACTGTTTCTTGTGAACTACTTACATCTTTCTCTACACTGATGTCTAAACCACTATATTGAAGTAACTCAGGTTTTGTATAACCGACCATATTTAAATAAGCATCATTGGCATCTAAAAATTTTGTCTTTGCATCAATAATAGCCAATCCCATTTTGGCATACTTGAATATGGTTTCATAGTCTCCAATATAATTTTCTTTTTGTTTAATATCTACTATCTCTTTCCAAGTTGCCAGTAACAAGCTTTGTGTATCGGTTGAAATATTTGTAAGTGTAACTTCTGCCCATATAGGTTCATTATTACTTTTAAGTAAAACCCATTCAAATTGACAACTACCTTGTTTCAGAGATACCTTGCTTGCTTCATCCATCGCTTTTTTAGAGTGCTTACCATTAGGTTGATATTTAGGATTGATATCTGAGATATTTTTATACAGTAACTGATCTTTATCGGTATATGCCAACATATTGACAGTTTTATTATTACAGTCAATAACGTTATCGTTTTCTATAATAAACATTCCATTAGGAGAGTTTTGAAAAATATTTAAATAAACGGGTTTATTTACTTTCATAGTTAACCTTAGTTCTGTGACTTATCTAGATTGAAGGATTACATTATATATTGTTTAATTATAACACTTCGATATAAAATATACATTACTAAATATTATATGTAAAAAATTAGGGGGAAAGGATTTGGAGATTACCGTCTTTCATCCTGAAAAAATCAGGATGAAATGTTAGCCTATTTGTATCTAAAAGTGATACGACCTTTGTCAAGACTGTATGGTGTAAGTTCAACCTTTACAGTATCTCCAGGGAGGATCTTGATGTAGTGCATACGCATTTTTCCTGCGATGTGACAAAGCACTATGTGCTTGTTGTCAAGTTCTACTCTAAATGTTGCGTTTGGTAAAGCTTCAACCACTTTACCGTCAATTTCAATTACGTCATCTTTTGCCATGATTTTAAACCTTAATTATACTGCTTCAGTCAATATGACTGCTTTACCATCAACCACTGCAACTTGATGTTCATAGTGTGAAGATCTGAGTTTATCATCAGATATCACCGACCATTCATCTTCAAGTAGCAGAGGTTGTCCGCTTTTTTGACATACCATTGGCTCCAAACAGAAGACCATACCATTTTTGATCTTTGGTCCCTGATTAGGTTTACCTTCCAAATAATTTGGAATATTTGGTTCATCATGTGGTTTTGTACCTATCCCATGACCACAATAGTCACGCAAAGGCACAAAGCCTGCATTAATAATGTAATCTTCAAGAAGTTTCGTCAGTTCTTTAAACCGCATACCTACTTTGATATTTTCTATCGCATGGTAAAGCGCGCCTTTAGAACATGCGATAAGTGCTTCATCCTGAGCAGATATTTTACCCACAGCCATTGTAATAGCTGCATCACCAAAATATCCGTCTAATTTTGTACCAATATCTAAACCAAGTATATCTCCCTCTTTTATCACGGTATCATCAGGGACACCATGAATACATACTTCATTCAAAGAGGTACATACGGAACCTGTAAATCCATAGAGTCCCTTAAATGAAGGAATGGCACCATGTTCACGTACATACGCTTCACCTAAAGTATCGATCTCTTTGAGGGTCATACCAGGTTTGATAAGATTTTGAAGATATTGAAGTGTTTTACCAACGATCTCGCCAGCTGCACGCAGCTTAGCGATCTCGTCAGGTTTTCTAATAGCAATAGCCATTATAGACCTACATTACCTAGGGTATCATATTGGTTCATTGTTCGTTGTGCTTCGATCTTTCTCATTGTATCAAGTGCAACTTGAACGATGATCAGTACAGCAACCCCACCAAAGTAGAAAGATGCTCCCATACCTGAGATAACCATAAATGGTACCGTAGATACGATTGCAAGATATACTGCACCTGAACCTGTTAATCTACTGGCAACTTCATTTAAGAACTCTTTAGTGTGCTCACCTGGTCTAACACCAGGGATGAATCCACCTTGTCTTTTTAGGTTGTCAGCAATGTCTTTTGCATTAAATGCGATAGACGCATAGAAAAATGCAAAGAACATAACAAGTAAAAATGTAACCACGTTAAATGTTATACCGCCTGGTGCCAATGAATCTGCAATCGTTGTTGCAAACTCAGAAGTACTCGACTGTAACATCGTCAATGGGAACATTAAGATAGCAGATGCAAAGATAGGAGGAATAACACCTGAAAGGTTCACTTTTACAGGAATGTAGTTCATCACTCTCTTTGTCTGATTCTGCATAATTGTTTTTCTTGAGTAAGAGATAGGAACCCTTCTCTCACCAAGTTCAACATAAATAATAGCCAAGATAGTGATCAGCATGATCGCCAAAATACCAAGGACTACCAAGAAGTTCATCTCACCTGCATTTACTGCTCTGACTGTGTTACCGATAGCAGAAGGAAGTCCTGAAACAATACCTGCAAAGATAATAAGTGAAATACCGTTACCGATACCTTTTTGTGTGATCTGCTCACCTATCCACATAAGCAACATGGTACCTGCCAACATAGAGAATGTTGTGAGTATCATAAACGTTGTCGTATCAATCATAATAGCACTTTGTCCTGCACGTCCTGTCATACTTTGAAGTCCCATAGAGACACCAATAGCTTGTACCACAGTAATAAAAATAGTGAAATAACGAATGATCTGCATATATTTTTGCATACCGTCACGTTCTTTTTTCATTTGACCAAGTGTAGGGAAAGTTGCTGCAAGAAGTTCCATAACGATGGATGCAGTAATGTAAGGCATAATACCTAAAGAGATGATACTTAAACGTTCAACGGCATTACCCGAGAACATATTCATTAGCCCAAGGGCATTGCTTGAGTTGTCATCAAAGAACTCTTTGATCACACCCAAGTCAACACCTGGAGTTGGGATATAGGCTAAAACTCTGTACGCAAAAAGGAATCCTAATGTGATAAGGATTTTTTGAGTTAAAGCATTGCCCATAATTATTTTCCGCTTGTTGTAACAGCGTCGTCTTTGATCTTAGCAGCAAGATCTTTTGCGCTAGCACCAATCAACTTCACTTTTGTAACGTTTTTATCAAGTTTATGTACAGACTTGATAGTTTCAAGTGTGATCTCAGAAAGTTCTGCAACTGCTTTGATCTTTTCTACATTGATCACATATGGTTTTTCTACTCTAGAAGTAAAACCAATTTTAGGCAATCTTTTGTAAAGTGGCATTTGTCCACCCTCAAAACCTCTTTTTCTTTTGTAACCAGATCTTGCTTTTTGACCTTTGTTACCACGTCCAGCTGTTTTACCTGTTCCTGAACCTTGACCACGACCAACTCTTTTTCTATTTTTCGTTGAACCTGGTGCTGGTTGTAAATTATGTAAACCCATAATTACCCCTTACGCTTTGATTCTAGTAAGTGCTTGAATTGTTGCTCTTACTAGGTTATTTGGGTTGTTTGAACCGATTGATTTGCTAAGAACATCTTGGATTCCTGCAAGCTCAAGTACTGGTCTAGCAGCACCGCCGGCGATTACACCTGTACCTTCTGATGCTGGTCTAAGTACAATTCTACTTGCATTGAATTTATGTTCAATGTCATGAGCAATTGTAGTTCCCTTGATATTTACTTTTACAAGGTTCTTATGTGCATCATCAACCGCTTTCTTGATCGCATCTGGAACTTCTTTGGCTTTACCAAATCCGTATCCAACTGTACCTTTTTTGTCACCGATCACTACGAGTGCAGTAAATCTAAATCTTCTACCACCCTTAACAACTTTAGTAACACGACCGATATTTACGATTACTTCTTCAAATTCTTTTTCGATTTCTTCGTTTTTTCTGTTTTCCATCATGCTTCCTTAAAACTTAATTCCGGCGTCTCTAAGTGCATCAGCAAATGACGCAACAACACCGTGGTAAAGGTAACCATTTCTATCAAAAACAACAGAATCAATGTTTTTAGCAGCAAGGTTCTTAGCCATTTCAGTTGCTACAGTTTTCACTTCTTCTTTGTTCACTTTTACACCAAGTTTTCTACCATCAGCAGAAGCAAGTGTTGTTCCTGTGCTGTCATCGATCGCTTGTGCATAGAAGTTTTTGTTTGATTTAAAAACAGTCAATCTTGGTAACTCAGTCGTTCCAACGATCTTACCTCTTACTCTAGCTTTTCTTTGAGCACGTAGTTTATTTTTTCTTTTTTGAATACTTTTTAACATCTACTGCTCCTTACTTACCAGCTGCTTTACCAGCTTTTCTGATGATATGCTCATCAGTATACTTAACACCCTTACCTTTGTACGGCTCTGGTGGTCTGAAGTCTCTAATTTCAGCAGCGGCTTGACCTACTGCTTGTTTGTCTGCACCCTTGATAGTGATAATGTTCTTCACAACAGTGATATCTAATCCCTCAGGGATATTGAAATCAATTGGGTGAGAGTGACCAAGTTGAAGGTTAAGTACTTTGCCGTTTACTGCAGCTCTGTAACCAACACCGTTGATCTCTAAAGATTTTTCATACCCTTTATCAAGTCCAATAATAATATTGTTAAATAAAGCTCTGTATGTACCCCAATATGCAGCATCTTGTTTCTCTTCACCTACTCTTGTAAAAGTAACTTCAGATCCATCAATACTAACTTCTACTCTACCATGAGTCTCAAGTCTTTTTTCAAGATTGCCCTTCTTAGCCACGAGACATGTACCGTCTAGTGATACTTCAACACCACTTGCAACAGTTACTGGTCTTTTTCCTACTCTTGACATCTTTTCTCCTTACCAAATACTACAGATTACTTCGCCACCGATTCCACGTTTAAACGCTTCATCATTAGCAAGAACACCTTGAGAAGTCGAAACAACCAAAGTACCGTAACCATTTTTAAATGTTCTAATATCATCTTTACCTTGGTGAACACGTCTACCAGGCTTAGAAATCTTTGCGATCTCGTTGATCACACTTTTTTCGTTCTCATCATATTTAAGAACTACTTTAATTGTCTTTTTGTTTCCGTCTTCTTTCACTTTGAAACTTTCAAGGTAACCTTTATCTACCAAAATAGATACGGTTGCTTCAATTGTTTTTGAGTGAAGAAGTGTAGTAACGTCTAGTCTTCTTTGCGCAGCATTTCTTATACGAGTAAGAGAATCTGCAATTATATCTGTCATCATCTTGTTCTTCTCCTTACCAGCTTGCTTTACGCATACCAGGGATCAATCCCTCGTTAGCCATTTTTCTTAAACACACACGGCAAAGACCAAAGTCTCTGTATACTGAGTGAGGTCTACCACAAATGTTACATCTTGTATATGCTTGAGATGAGAACTTAGGTGCTCTCTTCTGCTTTGCTATCATTGATTTCTTAGCCATTAGTTTCTCCCTTTAGCAAAAGGCATTCCAAGCTTCTCTAGAAGCACGAATCCCTCTTTATCATTCTCAGTACTTGTTACGATTACAATGTTCATACCGTGAGTCTTAATTACTTTGTCAAATTCAACTTCTGGGAACATCAATTGCTCTTGAAGACCGAAGTTATAATTACCACGTCCGTCAAAACCTTTTCTTGGTGTTCCTCTAAAGTCTTTCACTCTTGGAAGTGCTATAGATACGAGTTTATCAAAGAAGTTATACATATTTTCACCTCTAAGTGTTACTCTGATACCTGTTGGAGCACCTTCTCTTGCTTTAAAACCTGCAACAGATTTTCTAGCATTTACAACTACCGCTTTTTGACCGGCGATAAGTGAGATAGTATCTGTCATGTTAGCGATGAGTTTGTTATCTTTACCCTCTTCACCAGCACCGACAGAGATCACTATCTTCTCAAGCTTAGGAGTCTGCATCGGGTTAGTGATCCCACACTCTTCTCTAAGTGCAGGTACGATGTCATTGTACTTTTGCTTCATTCTACTCATGGTATTAAGCCTCTACTTTTTTTACATTTGAGATGTGGATTGGCATTTCTTTGTTGTCAAATCCACCCTCTTTGTTATCTTCGCTTGGTTTTACAGCTTTTTTAGCTGTTTTACACCCTGCAACGATCACTGCATCTTTTTTAGTAAGAACCTGAAGAACTTCTCCAGTTTTACCTTTATCATCACCAGCGATAACCATTACCTGGTCACCTTTTTTGATTTTGAATGTCTTAGCCATTACCATACCTCCGGTGCAAGTGATACAATTTTCATAAAACCTGCATATCTTGTTTCACGACTTACAGGGCCAAAGATACGTGTACCTATTGGCTCTTTCTTGTCGTCGATGATTACTGCGGCATTGTCATCAAATCTAATAAGTGAACCATTTTCTCTCTGGATCTCTTTTTTAGTTCTAACAACTACGGCTTTAATAACCTTACCTTTTTTTACTTTTCCAGTTGGAAGTGCTTTTTTTACAGAAGCAACGATCACGTCACCTACTGATGCATATCTTCTTTTAGATCCACCAAGAACCTTGATACACATGATCTCTTTTGCACCAGAGTTATCTGCTACATTTAATCTTGTAAAACCTTGGATCATTACACTTCTCCTCTCTTCACGATGTTAAGAAGTCTGAAACTTTTTGTTTTAGAAAGTGGTCTACATTCAACAGCAGTTACCGTATCTCCAACATTAACGTCATTTTTCTCATCATGAATAAGATATTTTTTAAATCTCTTTACAGTCTTGTGGTATCTTGGGTGAAGTACTTTTCTCTCAACTATCATAGTTGCAGTTTTGTCTCCAGCCTTTTTAATCACAGTACCAGTTATTTGTCTTTTTGGCATCTCTAACCCTTTACTTCGATCTAACAGCAGTAAGTGCTGTTTGAATTCTTGCGAGATCTTTTTTCGCAACTCTTAACTCAGAAGTGTTTGTTAACTGCATAGTCTTTTGCTTTGCATTTAGTGTAAACAACTCAAGTTTTTTCTCTTTAAGCATTGCTGTAAGATCAGCTTCGCTTTTGTCTTTTAAATCAATATAGTTCATTTGTATCCTTTAAAGCGATGATCTTACACTTAAATGGCATTTTATGAATTGCAAGTGTGAGTGCTTCTCTTGCGAGATCTTCTTCAACACCGGCCATTTCGAAAATAATTCTTCCTGGCTTAACATTCATTACCCATCTGTCAACAGCACCTTTACCTTTACCCATTCTTGTTTCAAGTGGCTTAGCAGTAAGAGGCTTATCAGGGAAAACTCTGATCCAAGTTTTACCAGTTCTGTTAATTTTTCTAGTCATTGTAATACGCGCCGCTTCGATCTGTCTAGAATCAATTCTACCAGCTTCAGTTGCTTTGATCGCGATATCACCAAACTCAATTTTGTTGCCTCTGAAAGATTTACCGCGATTACGGCCTTTCATCTGCTTTCTCCATTTAGTTCTTTTAGGCATTAACATCGTTATTCACCTCTCTTTTTAGATGGTCTACGTCCACCTTTTTTCTCTTCTGCTGGTTCTGCTTGGATACCTTTAGCAAGTACTTCACCTTTGAAGATCCATACTTTGATACCAATGATTCCATAAGTAGTATGTGCTTCAGCAAAACCGTAATCGATCTTTGCTCTAAGTGTATGAAGAGGAACTCTACCCTCTAAGTACCACTCAGTTCTAGCCATTTCAGCTCCACCAAGTCTACCAGAAACAGAAACTTTGATCCCTTTTGCACCTGATTTAAGTGCTCCTTGGATTACTTTTTTCATCGCACGTCTAAATGCAACTCTTCTCTCTAGTTGAGTCGCTACATTTTCAGCTGCCAGTTGACCAGAAGCTTGTGGACGTTTCTCTTCTTTGATGTTGATCGCTACATCTTTACCAAGCATTTTGATAAGTGTTGCTTTCAATTTCTCAATATCTGCACCTTTTTTCCCGATAATGATACCAGGTCTTGCAGTCACGATATTTATTCTTAATTTTTTAACAGTTCTTTCGATGATGATGTTAGAAACACCTGCATAGAAAAGTTCTTTTTTTAGGAATTTTCTGATCTTGTAATCTTCAGCGATAAAATCAGCTGTTCTTCCTTTTGCCGGGAACCATCTTGATTCCCAGTTTCTGTTGATTCCAAGTCTAAGACCTATAGGATTTACTTTTTGACCCATTACGCGTCCTTCTCAGTTTTTTCAGCTACGCCAACTTCTACAAGAATGTGTGCTGTTGGTTTAATGATTCTAGAAGCTGTACCTCTAGCTCTTGGTCTCCATCTTTTCATTACCGCTGCTTTGTCAACTCTACAAGAAGTAATGGTTACTTCTTCTGGTTCAAAGTCACCGTTAGCAACTGCAGATGCAATTACCTTAGAAACGATACCCGCTGCTTTGTTAGGCATAAACTCTAACGCTGCAAGAGCTAGCTCAGCATTCATACCCTGAACTTCTCTAGCGATAAGTCTAGCTTTAGTAGGAGAAACTCTTACGAATCTTAATAATGCTCTACTCATATTAACCTACCTTCTTCTGAACAGAACCTTTATGGCCCCTAAATGTTCTAGTTGGTGCGAATTCACCAAGTTTGTAACCTACGTGGTTCTCTGTAACGAATACCGGTACAAATTGTCTACCGTTGTGAACGTTAATTGTTAAACCGATGAACTCAGGGAAGATCACAGATCTTCTTGACCAAGTTTTAATCGCTTTATGTGAACCATCTTCTTTTGCTTTAAGCACTTTTTTCATTAGGTGACCATCGATAAATGGACCTTTTTTTGTCGATCTTGCCATATCTTAGCCCCTTACTTTTTACGCTTAGTGATAATTAATTTATCACTAGCTTGTTTTTTACGAGTTTTAAACCCTTTAGCAGGCGTACCCCATGGAGATACTGGATGTCTACCTGAGTTAGTCTTACCTTCACCACCACCATGTGGGTGATCAATCGGGTTCATTGCAGAACCACGAGTTTGAGGTCTGATACCTCTGTGTCTGCTTCTACCAGCTTTACCAACAACTTCGTTAGCGATCTCTTCATTACCGATAGTACCGATAGTTGCAAGACACTCACCAAGAATGTATCTCATTTCACCAGATGGAAGTCTAAGTGAAACATACTTACCATCTCTACCCATGATCTGTGCATAAGTACCAGCTGAACGTGCCATCTGACCACCGTGACCAGGACTCATTTCAATGTTATGTACCAATGTACCAACCGGGATAGATTTAAGTTTCATACAGTTACCAGTCTTGATATCAAGTCCTGTTTCAGCTGACATTATTTTTGTACCTACTTCTAAACCTTTTGCCTGAAGTATATATCTTCTGTCACCATCTACATACTTAACAAGACAGATTCTACAGTTTCTGTACGGGTCGTATTCGATTGTTGCAACAGTACCTTCAACGTTAAATTTATTTCTTTTAAAGTCGATGATTCTGTAAAGCTTTTTAGCACCTGCTTCTCTGTGACGAGAAGTGATCCTACCATTTGAGTTTCTACCTGCAGATCTTGGAAGATTCTTAAGTAGAGCTCTTACTGTTGGTTTAGACGTAATATCACTACTGTCTAAGTTTGTCATCCAACGACGTGCCGGAGTTATCGGTCTATATGATTTCATTGCCATTTTCTACTCCTTATACCGCTAAGCTTTCGATTTTTGCATCAGCAGGAAGTGTAACGTAGAACTTTTTCAAGTCTGGTCTTTTTCCTTCGATACCTTTAAATCTTTTCACTTTACCGTTTACTCTCATTGAGTTCACTCTAAGTGGGTTAATGCCAAAGAATTCTTTAAACACTTCTTTAAGACCATTTTTAGTCATTCTAGGAGTTGTTTGAACTACGATTACACCATCTTCTTGAAGAGCCAAACTCTTCTCTGTATACATAATTGCTTTAATATCTGTAATATCTGCCATATTAAGCCTCTTTTGTCAATTTATCAAATACTGCTTTTTCGATCACGATTGAGTGATACGCCGCAGCAAGGTAAGCATTAAGCTCATTTGGTTCAATAAGGTATGCATTTTGAAGATTTCTGAATGCTAAGAATGTCTTATCATCAATCATCTCTTTAACTACAAGTACATCTCTCTGCTCAAGTCCGTTTACAAATGCAATAGCATCTTTTGTTTTACCCGACTCGATAGAGATCGTATCAACTACTAAAAGCTTTTCATTTGCTGCCATGTCTGCAAGTGCATGCATAAGCGCAAGTCTTTTTTGCTTTTTGTTTACTTTTTGATCATAGTTTTTGTTTGTACTTGGACCAAATGCAACACCACCACCAACAAAGATTGGAGATCTAGTTGAACCTGCTCTTGCACGTCCGCCACCTTTTTGAGCCCATGGTTTTTTACCACCACCACTTACAGCAGATCTGTTTTTAGTCTGTGCAGTGTTTGCTCTAAGTCCAGCTGCATACGCTTTACAGTAAAGGTAAAGGTTATGTGGGTGAACTTCTAAAAACGCCTGTGGAAGGTCTGTTGTTTTAATTACTGTTGTACTCATTATTTAACTATCCTAACCAATCCACGTGAACCATTAGCTCCTGGGATTGAACCTTTTAGTACTAAGATTCCGTTTTCAGCATCAAATGAAATAACATCATTTTTTACTGTTGTTTTACTGTTTCCGTATTGTCCAGGCATTTTCTTACCTTTTTGAACACGTCCTGGCCATTCAGCATTACCAATTGAACCGATACGTCTACCAAATCTATGTCCGTGTGAAGCTGGTCCGCCACCGAAACCGTGACGTTTCATACCACCAGAAAAACCTCTACCCTTAGTGTTAAGAGATGTTTTTACCAATGTTGCTTCAGCCAATGCTGCTACATTAAGATCGCCAGCTTCAGTACCTTCAGCTACTTCAATTGTCATAAACTTATTGAACTCGTTAGATACACCAAACTTAGTTTGCTGACCTTCGATGCTCTTGTTAAGTTTTTTACTTGAGTTGTACGCTACAAGTGCTTTTCCGTCTTCTTTCACTTCACAAACTTTCGTTTCAACGACTTTAAGAAGTGTAACTGGAACAGCTGGTACGTCAACAGTTCTGCTCATACCAATTTTTTCTATAATAAATTCCATTCTCTACTCCTACTTGTCCATTGATCTGATTTCAACTTCGATTTCAGGTGCTAAGTCCAACTTCATAAGTGAATCTATAGTATCTGAAGTCGCAGAAACGATATCGATCATTCTTCCGTGAATTCTGATCTCAAACTGCTCACGCGCATCTTTGTTTACGTGTGGTGATTTAAGAACCGTATAACGCTTAAGTTTAGTTGGCATTGGAATTGGCCCTCTAATCTCTGCACCTGTACGTTTAACTGCATCAATAATAGCAGCAACTGATCTGTCTAACACTCTGTGATCGTAAGCTTTAAGCTTTAATCTAATTTTTTCCATATTTTACCTTTAAAGAACTCGTTAGCAAGGCAAAGCCAAGGTGCCTAAACACAGGGTTTAAACCCTCTAACATAAATTTAGGAACGCGAATTATACCCAAACTTTTTGAAAGGTGCAATACTTTTCAGTCTAAAAAGGGTACAATCTTAAAAAATATTTCCTTTTAATAAGGAAGGATATACATGGAACTACTCGAATATTATCATAATCAACAGTATATTGCTGATAATTATGTCACAAGGAAATGCCAAATACCTCCCAATATAGATATCAATCTCTATGGTGTTAGAGGCTCTGGTAAAACATCCATGGTTCTAGATCTAATGAGTCAGGAAGATCCAGAAAGCACACTCTATATAGATATCCAAGATCCTAACCTTATCTTTGAGTCACTCACAACATTGGCATTGCAACAATATATAGATCGTTTGGGTATCACACTTCTTATTTTAGACCACTATGAAGATCTAATGCTTAACAGCTTCCCCAATGTAGAGAGGCTCATAGTACTTTCCCGTATCCCACTTCACAACAAAATACTCACCCCTGTTGAACTCTTCCCCTTAGACTATGAAGAGTTCCTTGCGTTTGAAAGCTCTTTGGCACAAAATCGAGGCTTTAACCATTTTTTACGTTCAGGTACATTACCGCTTCTTGCAAGATCACAAAAAACCGCTACATATTCAATGAAACTCTTTTTTCAATCAGCCTTTGATACCAATGAACAAAAACTGCTTCTTATCTTAGCCCAACAGCATACCAAACATCTTACGGTACATCAAATATATAGCTTTGCCAAAGAGAAATTTAAAATCTCCAAAGATTGGCTCTATAAAACGATGAAGATCTTTGTAGATGAGAAGTTAGTTCTTTTTATAGATGATCGTTATCAAAAATCAGGGAAAAAGATGCTTCTGTTTGATTTCGCCTTTGCCAAATATCTCACAACAGGTCAACCTTTCATTATGCAGTTTGATACTATGATAGCCTTAGCACTTATGAAACACCATATAGAAGTAGAAACACTGGGTATTCATGGTTATGTGACCCAAAACAATGAACTCATCATTCCTGCCCCATTTGAAAGTGAAGAGAGCCTCTGGGTAAAATCACAAAATAAGTTTTCACTTTATAAAAAATACGGTATCCTCAAAGTGACTATCGTTACTGTAGCAAATCACTATGAATACAATATAGAAAAACTTCACTTTGAGGCCCTTCCCTTTAA
The DNA here is from genome assembly GCA_016744875.1 of Sulfurovum sp. Taxonomy (GTDB): domain Bacteria; phylum Campylobacterota; class Campylobacteria; order Campylobacterales; family Sulfurovaceae; genus Sulfurovum. The sequence goes on along the minus strand of JADGDL010000019.1, from coordinate 715 downwards.
TGAATGGTCTGTAATTAATACGGAAGAGGACTAGATGACCTTTTCTTCAAACATACATAAGTATTCCTTCGCTATAATTCTCTCGCCTCTTTTCAGACCTGTGCAACGGTTCTGAAAGACAACGGGTCAGGATGGGAACATAGCAGCCCACCTTTCTTTTCTGTGTGCCGCAGGGATCTGGGGAGAGGTACTTACTACATAAACATATCTTCAAACAATAAATCAAAACTTTTTTGCTTATTGAGATAAGATACTTATTATTGAAATGTGACTAGTCACATGAGCCATCTGCTGAAGATAACTCAGCGTTTGCGTAGCTTTGTTGAATTTTGTTCAAAAAGCGTTCTTTAAGACTGTTGAGAGGTGTCCGAGTGGTCGAAGGTGCAGACCTGGAACGTCTGTGTGGGGTAACTCACCGAGGGTTCGAATCCCTTCCTCTCAGCCATTACTAATATTACAATCAAATCCATATCAAATCATCTATCTTTACTGACTTTATCTTATATGATATAATGTAGATAAATAATTAATTATAAAAGAGTATGTCATGAATAATAACCCCTCAGAGGAAAACAAAGAAAATAATGAAGGAACATGGTCTTATGGTAAGGCAGTCTCTCAGCTTGAATCATCAGAAGGCAGTATGTGTGATGAAAGAAAAGAACTCATACGGCGTGTATTAGAATTTAATATTATAGACGTTAGAACATATGGT
>JADGDL010000018.1 GCA_016744875.1 Sulfurovum sp. | reverse complement strand
CTTCTAAACAAAGTACCTTCTCACCGGAAGTCTATTTGGCTACTGAAACATCAGGAAGGGTCATTACAGGATCTAACTACCATGCCTACATCAAGATAGCGGAAGGGTGTAACCAATCCTGTTCTTTCTGTGCCATTCCTTCATTTAAAGGAAAGTTACACTCACGTTCTCTCTCTTCTATAGTTAAAGAAGTAGAAATGCTTGTAAAAGATGGGTACTATGATTTTTCTTTCATTTCACAAGACTCTTCTTCTTATGGACGTGATATGAAAATGTCTGATGGGCTCATTGAACTTATTAAAGGTGTAGAGCGTATTGAGGGCGTAAAATCTGCCCGTATCTTATACCTTTATCCAAGTACAACAACCTTTGCTCTCATCGATGCTATTTCTGATTCAAAGGTTTTTCAAACCTATTTTGATATGCCTATCCAACATATCGAAGATTCTGTACTTAAAACGATGAAACGTGGTTTTGGAGAAAAGAAGACCATAGAACTGCTTGAATACATGCAAAGCAAGCCCAATGCCTTTTTACGTACCTCTCTCATTGCAGGGCATCCTGGGGAGAGTGACACAAGTTTTCAACATCTCTGTGAATTTATGAATAGTTTCAAATTTGACAGATTTAATACCTTTCATTATTCTAATGAAGAAACGACCTCGGCATATAACTTAGAACAAATTTCTCAAGAGGTCATTGATGAAAGAGCTGACATTTTAGGTGAAATTGCAGAAGCCTGTACCGTTCTTTCGCTGGAAAGTATGGTTGGCAAAACGATTACCCTTGTGATCGATGGCGAAAGTGATGAACATGAATACCTACTTTCTGCCAGACCTCTAAGCTGGGCTGTAGACATTGATGGTGAGATCCTCATCAATGATACTTCTGACCTTCCTGTAGAGTATGGGAAACTATACGAAGCAAAAATTACAGAGTTAGTTGGTTCGCAATTACTAGCAACCCTAATAAAACCATCCCATTAATCACGCAAAGCGTGTCTTTGTCGTGGCGAACGCCCTTGAAAGCGGAGCGATTCGAGCGTCACGACGCTTTTTTGTTTCGTTTTTTTTAAAAAAATGAAAAGAGAAACAACGCCACGAATTATATTGAGAGGGAATAATGCTAAACTTAGATATAACTAACTTAGAAAATAAAAAAAATCTTTTGGCTTTTTCTGCTGGCATAGATTCTTCAGCATTATTTTTTCTACTCATAGAAAACAACATCAAATTTGATATTGCTATTGTTGACTATGGCTTAAGAGAACAAAGTAAAGAAGAAGTACTCCATGCAAAAGCACTTGCAAAACAACATAAACTCTTTTGTCATAACATTAAAGCTCCAAAACTTGATACGCACTTTGAAAAACAGGCAAGAGATTTTCGCTATGAATTCTTTGAGTCACTGATATCGATCGAAGGCTATGATACCCTACTCACAGCACATCAGCTCGGTGATCAGCTGGAGTGGCTGCTTATGAGACTCACTAAAGGTGCCGGCGTTTCAGAGTTGCTTGGTCTTGAACCTGTCAGTCAAAGAAAAAACTATACTTTGATACGTCCTTTACTTACCTACAGCAAAGAAGAGTTAATCACGTATTTGGAAGACCATGATTACCCTTACTTTGTAGATGGTAGCAATAGTGATGAAAAGTATGAACGTAACAAATTTAGAAAACAATTTTCTGATCCTCTTTTGCTGGCATATAAAGACGGTATTAAAAGAAGTTTTGACTATCTACGACAAGAGAAGATACGTCTTGAACAAGAGTTTGAGACGATCCATTCCCAAAAAGAACTACGCATCATAAAACTGCATACCCCTAGCGCAAAAGTAAAAGCTACTGACCTTGCGTTAAAAGAGTTAGGTTACTTACTTTCATCCTCTCAACGTGAAGAGATAGAAAAAGAAAATTCTTTGGTCATTGGAGGATTGTGGGCAGTTGAAACGCAAAATGATATGCTTTACATTGCACCATACCTGACGACAGATATGCCCAAGGTTTTTAAAGAAAAATGCAGAATGCAAAAAATACCTGCCAAACTCAGAGCGTACTACTTTAAAGAAAATATTATTTTTTAGCCAGAGGGTGTGCTTTCATATACTCCTGCATCTTTTTCACGCTCCCAAGCTTTGTATAGACCTGTGTCGTTGCCATCGTTTCATGCCCAAGAAGTTCTGAAACATCCGCTATACGTGCACCGTTATTCAGTAAGTGTGTAGCAAAAGAGTGACGTAACTGATGAGGGGTTACCTTAATGCCTACTTCTTTAAACAATTTTGTGAGAAGATAACGCAACTGTGCACTGTTCATCGGGGCATTTCCTTTCTCAAAGAGATAGCTTTTAGGCATGTTGTCTTTGACATACAGGTTTATCAGTATTTGAAGTTCTTTTAATAAAGGTAATTCTCTTACCTTGTTACCTTTACCATGTATCTGCACCCATCCCTCTTTGATATCTTCAAGTTTTAGACCACTCAATTCAGAGATACGCAAACCAAGACCATACAGCATCAAAATAAGCAATTTTTCTTCCAAATTAGCATTAGATATCACCTCATCTATATATCTCTCTTCAACAGGCTTAGGGAGGCTTTGAGGTGCCTTTATCGTCTCATCTCCAATCAGTTTTACATGCATGTGTTCTATATCTTCCAAGTATTTAACAAAAGAGCGTACAGCAGAGAGTTTTTTTACAATGGTTTTTTTATGATTTTTGACTATCTTAAGTCTAAAAGGCATAATATCTAAGATCTTTGTGCCATCCTCTTCATAAAAATGACTCACTTCCATCATTTGACGCAGTGCTATCTCATAGGTGACAATAGAGTGTTCAGAGTATCCTCTCACATCAAAAAGATACTCAAGAAATGCTTCGGAAAAATCAAAAAGTTTCTCGTTCACTTTTGCATCCTACTTAAGAGTATGTTCCAGCATTTTTTCCAGAAGATACTCTCTTGCCTTATTAGCTTCCATACCTTCAAGTGAAATACCTTGTATATAAAAGTCAATTTTACTAAAAGGTTTTGGTATGATAAATTTATCCCAGCTTTTTAACTGCCAGTAGCTACTCGCTTTATAATTCATGACAAAGATAGGTAATTTACTTTTCAAAGCCAATCCAATGGCACCATCACTCATAGTATGTCGTGGGCCTCTGGGTCCATCTGGAGTGATCAATACCTCTTCACCATTTTTTACCGCACGAAAAGCTTCTAAAAGTACTTTTTTTGCACCTTTTTTACTTGACCCTCTTAAAGGTCTAATGGAGAGAAAATTGAGTGTGGATGCGATCAGTTGTCCATCAAAATGTTGAGAGATGATCGCTGAAGATTTTTGTTTTTTATGGATATGTCTATAGGCTTGTGGAGTCATAAGAAGTTCTCCATGCCAAGTCACACAAATATGTTGCTCATCCCCTAGAGGAGTGATGAAATGAAACTTTTTTGAAGCGGTATACCAAAGAATTCGCATGATCACATAAATAATTGGAGGAATGACCACCTGTCCCAAACGTCTCAAAAAATCTTTCATTGTCTATACCTACAGTACTTCTCCATCAAGTGCACCCCTAGATGTTTTAATTACTTTTACATCTACTATTCTACCTAAAAGCTCTTCGCTTCCCTGCACAAAAAAGAGTTTACCGTCATCAGAACGACCCGAAACCCTTCCGTTTGGTTTTAGTTCATCAAAATAAACTTTATGTACTGCATTCAATTGAGCATCCATGATCTCATCAAGTATCTCTGTATGTCGGGCTTGAAGACGTGTTAAACGTGCACCTGCAAGACTATTGTCTATTTGATCAGCAAATTCTGCTGCTTCGGTATGTGGTCTGGGTGAATATTTAAAAGAAAACATTTGTTCAAAACGTACCTTTTCAAGCACATCCATCGTATCTTCAAAATCTGCATCACTCTCAGCAGGAAAACCAACGATCACATCTGTTGAGATAGTTGCCTCTGGGCAGAGTGTACGTATCTTCTCACAACGGTTGATGAAATTCTCTTTGGTATACCCTCTTTTCATTGATTTAAGCAATGAAGTAGAACCACTCTGTAAAGGAACATGTATCTGTTTACATATCTTAGGGTTTGATGCAAATTCCTGTAAAAATTCATTATCCATATGCAGTGGATGAGGAGAAGTGAAACGTATACGCTCCAAACCTTCTATCGCTGAGATCTTACGTAGAAGCTGAGTAAAGTTACACTGTTCTTCCGAAGCACCAAAACGTCTTCCGTAGTTGTTGACATTCTGCCCTAAGAGCATTACTTCTTTTGCACCTGTCGCTACTGCTTTACTGATCTCTTGTACGATAAGATCTGAGGGGATAGATATCTCGTCACCACGTGTAGCAGGTACGATACAGAAAGTACAGGATTTGTCACAACCTATAGAGATATTTACCATCGCTTTAAATGGATTGGATCTGTATTCACCAAAGGCATAAGTACTTTCATCAAAATCTGTACTGACTTCTACAGCGTGTTTTTTATCTACTACATCTGTTATCTTTGATACATTTCTTGCACCAAGAACAAAATCAACTGCAGGCGCACGTTTGATGATGTCTTTACCCAAATGTGAGGCCGTACAACCAGCAACACCTATCTTGGCACCTGCTTTTTTATGTTTGTTAAAAACACCTATCTCAGAAAATAGCTTTGCTACAGGCTTTTCTCTGACCGAGCAAGTGTTGATAATGATAAGGTCCGCTTCGGAAAGTTCTTCTGTAAGTTCGTAAGATTCTTTTTGATTGAGTTCTGCGATCATATGTTCGCTATCGCGCACATTCATGGCACAACCCAGTGTTTCTATAAATAATTTTTTAGACAATAATTTTCTTTCTAAGACTTCTCTTTGTTGGATCACCTAATGGCTAGGCGATAATATGTACTTCATAGATGTATTCATTTTCATCCATACCATACTTTACTTCACGCATATAAACAGAATATCCTTTTTCTTCAAAGTACTCTATCAACTCTTTAAGTTCTTTGTGTGAGTTGTCTTTGTCGAAATAAAATATAGATTTGCTCGCTAGTTCTTCTTCTAATTTCTTTAGCTCAATCGTTTTTGGTTTTGCTTTAAGTGTAGTTCTAGCAAGTTTTAATTTCATCTATATACCTTTTATTATACTTCCGTGTTAATTGGTAAAATTATACTTTATTTTCAGTAAAGCTTTGGTTAGATATAATACGAGTCTTCAAAAACACCACTTCTCAGACGTTCTTAACACTGTTATGTTACCTCTTGTAGCGGTTAAATGAAATTAATTAGGAAAAAACAATGGAAAAAATCTTAGATATTATAGACGCTATCGCTCATGAAAAGAATATTAGTAAAGAACATGCCCTTGAAGCATTTCAGGAAGCACTGATCAATACAGCTAAAAAACTTACTACATTTACCAGTACTTTTGAAGTAGTGATAGATCAAGATACAAAAACCTATTCTGTCAATAAAGTGATCACTGTTGTGAAAGATGATGATGAACAACTTTATACAGAGATCGGTAGAGATGACAATAAACAAGAAGTAGAATCTGACAGTTTTATGGCACTCTCTGAAGCACTGGAATTTGATGATTCTTTAGAGGTCGGTGACCAGCTTAAAGAAGAATTTGTACTTGAAGACCATGGTCGTACAGCTTCTGCAAATCTTTTTAGAGAACTCGAGTATCATGTACAAAGACGTATAGAACAAGATCTTTTTGAAAAATACAGAGAAAAAGTAGGCTCTGTAATGCTGGGAACCGTCAACCGTATAGATGCAGAGGACAATACTCATGTAGAGATAGGTGAGCTTAAAGGTGTTATGACGCTTAGAAACCGTATCAAGGGTGAAAAGTTTAAACGCGGGGACAGTATCCGTGCACTACTTAGATATGTAAGTGTTGACCCTCAGTATGGTCTCTTTCTTGAACTTACACGTACATCACCAAAATTTTTAGAATCTCTTATGGAAAGTGAAGTACCTGAGATAGCCGATGGAGTGGTTGAGATAACCGGTTCAGCAAGAATCCCAGGGGAGAGAGCAAAAATAGCCCTTAAAACAGAGCAAATGAATGTTGATCCCATCGGTGCTGCTGTGGGTGTCAAAGGTGTTCGTATCAATGCTGTAAGTCAAGAGCTTAATGATGAGAACATTGACTGTATCGAATTTTCTCCTATTCCAGAGATATTTATTACTAGAGCACTCAGCCCTGCGATCACACAAAGTATCAAAGTAGACGCAGATGAGAAAAAAGCGATCATCAATATCACAGGTGATCAAAAAGCAAAAGCGATCGGTAGATCAGGGATCAACATCCGTTTGGCATCTATGTTAACAGGATATACGATTGAACTGAATGAAGTGGAAGGTGTGACAGAAAGAGCACCTGAATCTGCTGAAGGTGGAGACGTAGAGAAAACGACTGATACATCAGCATTGGCAGATCTATTCAAATAGTCTGTAAAATGTACATTTCTTTCACACGATGTATCGTGTGAGCCTTTTGCTGTGAAAAACAGCGTTAGACAGAACAAATAGAGCACAGCTCTATTTGTGGTTTATCATCTCTAAAAAACTCTCTGCATCAAGTGACGCAGACCCTACCAGTACACCATCTACCCCGGCAATACTGATAATCTCTTTTATATTGGCAGGTTTTGCAGATCCTCCATAAAGTAATGGTGTATCTCCAATCACTTTTTTTAATGCCCTATGTGTTGTAGATATCTCTTCAACTGTAGCAGACCTTCCCGTTCCAATGGCCCAAATAGGTTCATAGGCAATGATAAGATTATTATACGTAATATCAATACCCTCAAACTGTGTAAGCAAGTACTGCATCACTGCTTCAAAACCTTTTTCACGTATCTCTAATGGTTCACCGATACAATAGATGATCTCAAGGTCATTTTCTTGAAAAAAAGCGAACTTCTCTACCACTTTTGCTTGGGACTCTGACAAGTGTTCACGTCTTTCACTGTGCCCTATGAGAATGGTTTTGATGTCAAATTCATCAAGTTGTTCAAGACCTATTTCTCCTGTATAAGCACCATTTGCAGTAGGGTATGCATTCTGTACACCTAAAGTAAAATCACCTTCATAAAAATCCAATGCGGTAACAGGAGGGAAAATAAATACTCTGTCTTCTGATTTTTTTGCACCCAACTTTTCATTTAATGCATTGATATACAATTCTGTACTTTTACGTGTATGGTTTGTTTTAAAGTTTGCGGCATAAATCATACAGAACCTTTATTTTAATGCTTCTAAACCAGGCAATGAGATACCTTCGATCAATTTTAAACTTGCTCCACCACCTGTAGAGATAAAGGTCATCTCATCGGCATCTCCTGAACGCTGTACTACATCTGCTGTATCACCACCACCTACGATCGTTGTCGCATGTGTTTGTGCGATGTTGTTTGACATAGCCATACTTCCTTTTGAATATCTGTCCATCTCATAAACACCCATTGGTCCGTTCCAGATGATCGTCTGTGCATCGTTGAGTGCCTCACGGAAAAGTCTCGTACTTGCCGGACCGATATCCAATCCCATCCAATCTTCCGGAATTTCTTGAATCGGAAGAAATTTTACTGTTGTATTTTCAGAAAACTCTGCAGCAGCTACGACATCAACAGGCAAATAGAACTTTACACCCATCTCTTTTGCTTTGTTCATGATATCTGTTGCTTCATCCAAGAGATCATCTTCTATCAAAGAAGTACCTACTTCATGTCCCAATGCTTTTAAGAATGTAAATGCCATACCTCCACCAATGATCACTTTATCTACTTTGGTTAAAAGGTTTGTAAGTGCCTGAAGTTTACCAGATACTTTAGAACCGCCTACCACTGCAACAAAAGGACGTACAGGCTCTTCCAGTACTTTAGAAAAGAAGTTTACCTCTTTACCCATAAGAAAACCTGCTGCTTTGGTATCTTTATCAAAAAATGTTGTGATGGCATCGATAGAAGCATGTTTTCTATGACAGGCACCAAAAGCATCGTTGATATAAATATCCGCATAAGCTGCCAACTTTTCTGCAAATGCCATGTCATTTTCAGTCTCACCTGCTTCATAACGGAGATTCTCAAGTAAAAGCACATCTCCTGGCTCCATCTTTGCTGCTTTTTCCGGTCCATCTGGTCCTACAACATCCTCAGACATAAAGATATCTCTTTTGATCTTCAGTAAAGTATGTAATCTCTTTGCCACAGGTACAAGGGAGTACTTCTCTTCATACTTGCCTGGTTCTGGTCTCTCATAGTGTGAAGCCAAAATGATCTTACAGTCTCTATCTATACAGTAACGGATCGTCTGCAACGCAGAACGGATACGTCTGTCGTCTGTAATATTCCCAAACTCATCTTTAGGCACATTAAAATCACATCTTATAAAAACTCTTTTACCGTCTATGTCTAAATCTTTTATTGTTCTCAAATTATTACTTTCTTAATTTTTAATCTTACTTACTAATGTGTACAGCCATATCAACTAAACGTACCGAGTATCCCCACTCATTGTCATACCATGAGAGTACTTTTACCATATTGCCTCCTATGACCTGAATAGTATCAAGAGGTACAACCGCACTCAACTCTTCACCCATAAAATCCGTAGAGACTCTATACTCTTCATCTACCCCAAGTAGACCTTTATGTGAACCTTCACTGGCAACTTTAAATGCTTCTTTCACATCTTCAACCGTTACATCTTTGTTCAATGTTACAGTAAGGTCAACCATAGAAACATCTGCTGTTGGTACTCTAATAGCCTGACCGTTAATTTTACCCTCAAGATTTGGCAATACTTTTGAGATAGCTTTTGCCGCCCCAGTCGTTGTAGGTACAAGGTTTGTTGCCCCTGAACGCCCTTTTCTTGGATCTTTTTTATGTTTTCCGTCAAGTATTGGCTGAGAAGCAGTATAAGAGTGTATTGTTGTCATTAAACCGTTTTCTATGCCAAACGCGTCATCAAGTACTTTGGCTACCGGTGCCAACCCATTGGTTGTACATGATGCATTGGAAACAACAGTCTGTCCTGCATATTCATCTGCATTTGCACCTAAAACAAATGTTGCTGTGTCATCTTTGGCAGGTGCTGAGAAAAGTACTTTTTCTACACCATTATCAAGGTACGGTTGTACTGACTCTGCTGTCAGGAAAGCACCTGTACATTCCAAGACCAGTTCTACACCAACTGATGCAAAATCTATTTTAGACAGTTCACGCTCTGCAAAGATCTTAGCTTTCGTCTCACCGATGTTCAAGTATCCGTCAGCCACGCTAACATCTTTACGCGTACCATGTACTGAATCATATTTGACATTATATTGAAGCATTTCTTCAGTACCAGATGCATTTACTGCAACAAGTTCAATATCATCTCTATCTGCAATGATACGTGCGACACATCTACCAATTCTACCTAGTCCGTTGATTGCTACTTTTACAGCCATACTTTATCCTTATGCGTTTTATGCTAAAATTCCATAATTTTACAGTAAATGAGGTTAGTATTTGGTTAATCAAGTGAAGCCGACTATCGCTATATTTGGAGGAAGTTTTGACCCTCCGCATATAGGACATCAACAGGTTGTTGAAAAAGCGATAGAAACGTTGCACATTGATAAACTATTTATTGTACCTGCTTATCTTAATCCTTTTAAAACATCTTCACTTGCAGATGCACATACGCGTCTTAATTGGTGTCATAGATTATTTGATGATATACCAAATGTCCTTGTAGATGATTATGAGATACAAAAGGGTAAAAGTATAGTTACTTCACAAACTGTAAAACATTTTAACCAAAGTTACCATGTCAAGTACCTCATCATAGGTGCTGACAATTTGTCAACATTGACACAATGGCATGATTACCAATGGCTAAATGAAACCGTCACTTGGGTGATTGCCACCAGAGATGATCATCAATTAGATACGGATGCACTTAGGGAGTGGGAATTACTTTCCATCAAATCTCCAATAAGTTCAACCCAGATAAGAGAAAAAAAAGATTTACAGTATGTTGACATAAAGATCCAAGATTCTGTAAGAAACATAATAGAAGGAAAATAATAATTATGACAATGGAAGAGAGAGTTGAGAATATCGTAAAGATTCTTGATGATAAAAAAGCTGAAGAGATAGAAGTATTTAACCTAGATGATGCTGATTACATCGCAAAACGCGTAGTCATTGCAAATTCACTGAACGGTAAACATACTACGGCACTTTTTGACCACCTTAAAAAAGGTCTTAAAGAAAAAGATGAAACATTTTTTGCATCAGATGTAAGTGATGAATGGGCAGTAGGTGACCTGGGAGATATACTCATCCATATTATGATCCCTGAGTACAGACAACGTTATTCACTTGAACAATTTTTATCAGAACTGGTAGAAAATCAGAAAAAACGGGATATTGATCCTGCATAAATTATATTAGGGTAACTACCGTTACCCTAACTCATGTCCCGAACCTGTTACAAGTTCAAGCAGTAAAAACAGTCCTATCGTCACCAACGGCGAAAATATCACCCACCAATAATATCTATCACGTATGAGATATACTATCAATGCTCCCCATGAAATAACCATAAGTACAAGGTGTGTAATAAACAACGGGAAAACCTGTCTTGTGAGGTTTCCAATTACACCTAAAGATATAATAGCTCCAAAAGTAGCTAATGCAATAAGAAGTTTTTTTAGGTCTTTATTTCGGGAATATTGAAAAAATATCGCTGCTAGCGTAGCCAATACAACCAATACAAGAAGTGCCTTCATGATAATCCTTTTTCATAACTCAAATTATCTTATCTGTAAGATTGTGAGTAAGCTTATAACTTATCCACAACCTTGATACCAAGTATATCCAAGCCTTGCTTTATGGTTTTTGCTGTGAGATCAGCCAAAAGCAATCGACTCATCTTTGTCTCTTCATCTACACCCTCTTTGAGTATAGGATTTTGCTCATAAAAACGCATAAAGAGTGTGACCAATTCATACAGATACGTTGTTAACTGATTTGGAGAAGCATCCTCTGCAGTACGCATAAGGACATCTTCAAAACGCAGTAGCATAGTGGAGAGTCTGTGCTCAAGTGCGTCACCTATGATGATATTACCTTCTATCTGTCCATCATATTTTCTAAAGATACTCTGGATTCTTGCATAAGCATATTGCATATACAAAGAGGTATTACCTTCAAAAGAGAGCATTTTATCCCAGTTAAAAATGTAATTTGATTCACGATTGATGGCAAGGTCTGCATATTTGACTGCCCCTATACCTATGATCTTTGCCAACTCTTCTATCTGTTCTGAAGAGTACTCTTCTTTGTTGTTAATGGTCTCTTTGGCTTTTACCACTGCTTCATCAAGCAGGTCTATGAGTTTGACTGTTCCGCCATCACGTGTTTTAAATGGCTTTCCACCCTTGTCCATCATCGTTCCAAAAGCAATGTGTTCCAACTTGACATCTTCAGGCACGAACTCTGCTTCTTTAGCTACCCTAAATACCTGTTTAAAGTGCCCACCCTGTCTTGCATCTACAACATAAGCAATACGCTTTGCCTGAAGTTTCTGTGCTCTGTAACGTAAAGCAGCTAAGTCCGTTGTTGCATAGAGGTAACCGCCGTCACCTTTTTGAACGATCACAGGAACTTCATTACCTTCTAAAAAAATACACTGTGCACCATTACTCTCTTGCAATGTACCATTTGTACGCAGGTCTTCTATAACATTTCCAAGGTCATCATTGTAAAAACTCTCTGCACGTACATCATCACGTGTGAGATTCACACCCAACTTTTCATAGACCTCTTCACAATGTCCTAATGAGATATCGATAAACTTCTGCCAAAGTCCTAAACAATGTGTATCACCAGATTGGATCTTGACAACATACTCTCTTGCTTTATCTGCAAAACCAGCATCTGCATCAAAACGTCCTTTTGCATCTTTATAGAACTGCTCCAAGTCTTTTAGGCTCACTGAACCATCATTTTGCATCTCTTCAAGGTAAGCGATCAACATACCAAACTGTGTACCCCAGTCTCCAATGTGATTTTGACGTATGACGTCATCACCTAGGAAGGTCAGTAGGTTTGCTAAGGTATCGCCTATGATGGAAGAACGTAAATGTCCCACATGCATCTGTTTTGCCATATTTGGTCCGGAGTAATCGACTACCACTTTCACAGGGTTTTTTCTTCTTTCTACCCCCACTCTGGTATCCTGTCCTGCTGATTCACACTGTGCAGCGATCCATAATGGATTGAGCCAAAGGTTAATGAACCCGGGACCTGCGATCTCGGCTTTAGCGAGTAGCCCAGTGAAGTCTAAATGATCTAAAATATCATTTGCAATCTGTCTAGGATTTTTACCAAGCTTTTTCGAAAGTGCCATGGCACCATTAAATTGGTAGTCACCAAATTCTGGTTTTGTTGCTTCAGAGACAGACATAGGTGCATGCTCTATACCAGCTTTTAAAAAAGCATCTTTGATAACGTCATTTATTTGTGATTTTAGTTTCATAAGGGTTCCATAAATAGTGGAGTGGAGGAATAGCTCAAAAAAGCTATTATCTGAACGTTCAACGATAAACGCTGAACGCTAGGTTTTTAAGCGTTTTCGCTCTTTTTATCTTCAACTTTTTCAGTTTCAGTTGGAGTTTCATCTTTGGCTGCGATCTCTTTTGTATCTTCATCGTCTTCTTTGATGGCTTTTTTAAAGTCTTTGATACCTTTACCCATACCTTTTGCAAGATCTGGAATTTTTTTTGCTCCGAAGAGTAATACTACGATCGCAAGTACGATCAAGAGTTCTGGCATACTTGGCATACCCATATTTGGTCCTTTTTATTTCGCTACATTGAGCATTAATTTGAATAATTATACACCAATATGTTTAAGCTTACTTTTCACCTAACCACTTGGCGATAAATTTCTCTTCATCTTCCGTACTTTGTTTCAATCTGGCAGCTTTTGCTACGATAACAAACTCCCTAGCTGCTTCTTCTACTGTATCATTGATGATAGTATAGTCATATTCATCCAGAGCTTTGATCTCAACTTGTGCATTTTCTATACGCCCTACTATAACAGCTTCATCATCAGTGCATCTTGCACGTAGTCTCTCTTCGAGTGACTTCAGTGTTGGTGGCGTGATAAATGCAGAGGTTGTAATGTCATCCATTTTTGCTCGTACCAGTCTATGTCCCTGTACATCAATATCAAAGATAACCAATTTTCCCTCTTCCAGGGCCAATCTAACAGGTTTTAATGATGTACCATAATAGTTACCGTGTACCTGTGCATACTCCAAGAAGTTCCCTGCTTTAATATCTTCTTCAAAACTCTCTTTACTGACAAAAAAATAATCTTTACCGTCTTTTTCCCCTACTCTGGGCGCACGTGTCGTCGTAGAAATAGAAAAATAATACTCTCCGATCTCCCCAGAAGCCGCATTAATAATAGTACTTTTTCCTGCCCCACTTGGGCCTGAAAGTACCAATATGGCACCTTTTTGCATTATTTCTTATCCTCTAAATGTATTTTTACGTCTATCTCTTTACCTTTTAAAAGTTTTTTAACTTCTTTAGGCTTTAAGTTTTTTATCATCTCTTCTACAGCATCTTCTATCGCAGACAACTCGCCCTCTGTTAACTTTTTATTTTTAGACTTCTTTTTCTTTTTCTTCTCTGTTTTTTTAGGCTTTTGTTTTTTATCCAATTGTTTTTTGGACTTCTCTTTCTTCTCTTTAAATCTACTTATTTCATCTACGATCTCTTCTTCTTCAAAGATCTCTAAACCATCTGCAATAAGTTGTTCTTTGATCACTTCGATCTTACGTGACTCATACGCTTCTTCATTCAGGTCAAGTTCTTCAGCTTCTTCTTCATCCATATCAAGCAGTGCCTTGATCCTTTCTATCTCATCACGATCAAGTACTGCAAGGCTAACATTCTCTTCTTCACTCTGTTCTTCCTCAGATTCTTCTTCGGCTTCTTCACTTAGTTCTTCTTCATCTATTTCTTCAGCTGAAAGGGGAAAGATACTTGGTACTTCATCATTATCATTGAGCTCTTCTATTTCAGGGACATCCATAGATGGCTCTTCCATTAAAACTTCATCTTCCACTTCTCTTACTTCTACCGTTTTAAGTATCTCTATGATCTGAGAAGGCAAAAAAGGTTTTTTGACCGTCTCATCAAAACCTGCCATAGGATCATCATTGTATGAAAGATAGATTTTTTTACCAACATCCAGCCTGGTTGACAAAGAAGCAATATCCCCTTGACAAGATGCCTCATCTGCGAACAAAACATCATATCTTGTATCACTTGCCTCATCAATGCTGGAAACTTTTTCCAATATCATATCATCATCACGTGTACACAGCGAAAGCAGTCTGGAGACAACAGGATTGTCATTTATGAGTAAGATCGTCATAGGTAAACTCCGGAAGTATGAGGTATATGGTTGTGATTATAGTGTAACTCTGGTTAGGTCTGGGTTGAAGGTTATAAAAGCTAAAGTTTTTTTTGCTATACTTTCGCTCTAAATATCGCTACTACATTTATAAAATGTGCACTCATAGCTCAGCTGGATAGAGCATCGGTTTGCGGTACCGAAGGTCTCAGGTTCGAATCCTGATGGGTGTACCACCTCTTTATTTACATTCACTTCTCAAGTAACTTCATACTCCCAAAAAGTGCTAATGCTTTTTCATTATGTATAAACGTTGTATTGTATGGGTGTTCCATCTCTATGGTCTCAAATTTTTCCAGTGAAAACTTCTTTTTTAAATCTTTTGCGTGTGTACCAAATAAGATGAGTTTTGGTGCATCTTCTTCCAGAGAAGAGAGTAAACTCTGGACAAAAGGACGCCATGCTTTTATGTGTTTGGCTGAAGATTTTTTGTCTGTAAATATCAGTGCAGTATTTAAAAGCAATACACCATGCTTCTCAAAATTCTCTCTTAAGGCCTCTATAGAGTCTATCAGATGTGTTTTATCTACTTTGGCAATGTCCTCTTGTGAAGTATCATCTTTTAAGTCTCCTCTGGCAAGCAGTGCCATCTTGATAAAATTTCTTAAACTTGTTGCACGGTTCACCTCTTTACTTAACCCTGACTCTGAAAAAAGGCATTTTACATTCGTATCTATAAAGGCATACCCTCCAGCACTCTCTACTCGAGGGTAAGGGTCCTGACCAAATAAAATGTATTTTACTTTGTTTTTTGGAAGTGTTTTGAAGGCGTTGAAGTAGTCTTCTTTAGAAGGGAAATACTTAGTATTTTCTTCTAAGAATTTTTGATATTCTTTATCAAGGGAGGCATAGGCTTTACTTAAAAGTGTTTCCCATGAAGCGTAGGACACTTAGTCTCTCTTTTTTAACTTGTCAAACTTGATGATAAGCTCTATCCTGCTTACAGGCATACCCAGTTTTTCAGCTACAGTTGCTTTACTTTCCCCTGCATTGATCAGAGACATCACATCATCAAGTGATGAGAAGTTTTCCATAACATCTTTTACCGCTACACGTGAGGCTTCATAGTTTGATATAGTGATATTTTTCATTTCAAGTATCTCTGTCAATTGTTGGTTCTCTTTGTACAATTTAGAGTTTTTACTTATCAATATAAACAAAATTATCACCAGTAACGCCAATAACCCCAAAACAATAAAATCTATCATATCCATCTATGCAACCTCCACAATTATAAGTAGTATAAAGACAAAACCCAGGTACCCGTTAACCGTAAAAAAGGCTTTGTCTATTTTATTAAAATCTTTGTTAACAATATAATGTTCGTAACTTAACATTATAGCACTAAGAAGAACAGAGAGTTCTGCCCAGAATCCTAAATTTGCCAAATACACAAAATATCCCCATAACAGTACAGCCAAGACATGAAATACTCTGGCTATACGCATGGTATTTTGGGCACCAAATTTGGAAGGTATAGAGTGTAAGCCATTGGCTTTATCAAACTCAATATCCTGCAGTGAATACAGAAGATCAAATCCTGCTACCCAGAACATTACACCTGCACCTAAAGCAATAGACCATGAAGTTATCTCCCCAGAGACAGCTACAACACCTGCTATGGGAGCCAAACCTAAGCTTATGCCCAGTATGAGGTGTGCCATGGATGAGAAGCGTTTAAAGAGGGTATAGGCTCCAAGTATTAAAAGTATTGGCATTGCCATTTGAAATGCCAAAGTATTAACAAAATAGGCTACTACAATAAATAATAAAGCATTGACAAATATAAAACCCAACATCTGCATATCACTTACTCTTCCATCCACAGATGGTCTGTTCATGGTACGTGGGTTAAGGATATCAACATCTCTATCTAAATAACGGTTTACACCCATAGCAAAATTACGCGCAGTAACTGCTGCCAATATTCCTAGAAAAAGCAGTTTCCATCCGAACCACCCAGAACCGCTATCATGATAAGAAGCAACCAACATGGCAATGAAAATAAAAGGCAAAGAGAACACAGAGTGTTTGAACATTACCAATTCAGAAAAATCAGACAGTGTTTTCTTGATGCTACTCACTATAACTCTTTCTTCACTGACTATGGGTGTGGTATTTTAAGTGTTGAGTTAAGTGACCAGGCAATTGTTGTCACTAAAACAGCGATAAGATATCCACTTGTGATCACACCATAGGCCAAGAGCAGATAGAGTACCCATAGCAGTATGGCACCCAAAGGTGTTGGCACACCTTCAAAGTACTTTTCTACTTCACCTACATCTACCTTAAGGTTAAACTCTACCAATCTTCGTAAACCGTTAATGATATACCATATAAAGACCAGTCCAAGTACCAACTCTTCCAGTCCGGATACTACTGTATATTGTTTGACTGCATAAAAAAGTAAAAAAGCCGGCATAACCACAAAGGAGAGAAAGTCTGCAAAAGAATCCAACTGTATACCAAACTCTGTAGAGAGCGTATATTTACGTGCCAGTTTACCATCTATGATATCACAGGCACCACCGATCCATGCTAAGATGATCGCTGTAAAAAAGTCACCTTTTACAATGAAATAAATAGCCATAACCCCCATGGTGATATTCATATATGTAACCATATTGGCTATGTTAAAACGGTTGTCTTTGTCAAATAAATTCATTGTAAGCCTTATATCTAAAAGGTTATTTTACCTTTTTTGCTGTTATGGTATGATTACACTATGAATAATATACAACAACTTGCACTCATAGGTCCTACAGCTTCAGGAAAAACAGCACTTTCCATCAAGTTAGCCCAGAAGATGAATGCCTACATTTTATCACTTGATTCTCTCTCTATCTATAAAGAGATAGACATTGTATCTGCCAAACCAACTGTAGAAGAACGTGCAGATGTCAAACATTTTGGATTAGATTATCTTTATCCTCATGAAGATTTCGATGTAAGCACTTTTATCAAATTATACCATGAGGTTTATGACCTCTGTTTACAAGAAAACAAAAATCTTGTTATCGTTGGGGGTACAAGTTTTTATCTCAAGATGTTGATTGATGGTATTAGCGATGTACCAAATATCTCTGAAAAAACTATAGCAGAAGCTGCAAAACATTTAAAAGATCTACCTACTACCTATGAATGGCTTTATTCACTGGATCCTACATATATGATAAATATAAAAGCTAACGATAGTTACCGCATTGAAAAAGCTCTACATCTCTACATTGAAACTTCTTTAACCCCTACTGTCTATTTTCATAGATTCCCGCCTAAACCTACCATTACTGACTCCCTGCCTATCTATCAGATCGTTGTAGAGAGAGAGTTATTAAGAGAGCGTATTACTTTACGAACAAAACTGATGCTTGATGAAGGTCTCATTGATGAGATCTGTATGTTGGAAAAAAAATATTCACGTCAACCTAACTGTATGAAGGCGATAGGTATCAAAGAGACACTGGCTTACCTGGATGGTCTGTATGATAAAAAACTACTCGTAGAGAAGGTCATCATCAATACAGCACGTCTTGCCAAAAGACAGACAACATTCAATAATTCTCAATTTGATGATGTGATAAAAGGGAGTGTGAAAGAGTTGGAAAAGATTTTATTGGTATAACGTGGGCATTAATGCCCACGAAACAACACGTTTTTAATACCCACTCGCAGAGATCATATAGTACAAGTAAGATACAAGCGGCTGAACATAGAAGATCGCTGCTACAGTTGCAACAGTTGCAAAACCGATGATAACCATCAATGGTCTAGAAATGTTGTAATAAACCACTTCTACATCTTTTACAGGATCTTTTAAGAACATGTATATGACTAACTTCAAGTAGTAGTACGCTGCAATCGCAGAGTTAAGTCCCATAACGATCGCAAGCCAAATGTAACCAGCATTCACTGCTGCCTGCATCACGTAGATCTTACCCCAGAACACCGAAAACGGAGGTACTCCAGCAAGTGATAACATAAATACTGCCATAACCACAGCACCCATTGGCATGATCTGGATGAGTCCCGCAAACTTTTCATACGGGTGATCATGAAGTTCATTAAATCTTCTCTTTTTACTACGAGAGATCCATAACATTGCAAATGCTCCAAGGTTAGTGAACATAAAGAGTGCATAATACATAAAGATCGCTGTGTTACCTTCTGTTGTATCCAATGCCAAAGCTGCCATAATGAACCCAGCATGAGAGATAGATGAGTATGCAAGCATACGTTTCACATCATCTTGAACCAAAGCCATAATGTTTGCCAGTGTCATAGTAAGTACAGCCATCACCAAGATAACAATACGTACCCACTCGATACCAAGATCAATATACATACCAAAAATTCTTATACTCACAACAAATGCTGCGATCTTCGGTACAACTGACATGTAACCAGCCAATGGTGCAGAAGCACCTTCATAAACATCCGGTGCCCATGTATGGAAAGGGAAAAGTGATAGCTTAAATGCAAAAGCAACCAGTAACAATACGGATGATCCGAAGATCGCAACCATAATTCCTGTCTCATTCACACGTGTAGCCATTACTTCTGCCACTTTGTAAAGTTCTACTGAACCTGTCAATGCATATACAACCGCTGAACCCATAGCAAAGAACGCTGCTGCAAGTGCACCCATCGTAAAGTACTTCACTGCTGCCTCATAAGAGTTTGCTCTGTTGTGAAGTGCAATAAGCGTATAAAGTGCAAGGGAAGCAGTTTCGATACCCACAAAGATAAGGATAAGGTTATCTGTAGCCACCATGAACTGGAATCCTGAGATCATGAACAAGAAGAGTGCGAAGAACTCAGGGTATGAGAACTCATGGAATCTTTTTGATGTCAGTGCCAGAGGAATGAAGATCATAGAACCCGCAATGATCATGAGTTGTGAAATGATAGAAACACCATCTATGAGCATCACATCAAAGAAACCGCGTTCATTTATATTCAATCCAAGTACTGCACCAAAGTCGACGAAAAGTATCAATATAGTTAACATAACATAAAGTGATTTATGTAGTTTATCATTGAGCAGGTCAATAATTAAAATGATCAAACCACCTGCAATAGCAATAAGCATCGGTGCAAGGGTAATAAGGTTTAGACTCTCTAAACTTACGTTAATAGGCTCTAACATTAGTTCGCCTCCTTAGATGATTTTGATACGATTATCGTATCTTTAGCCTCTTGTGTAATCGCCTTTTCTTCCATGAATGTAAGTAAAGCATTTACTGAGTTATCGATAGGGCCCAATACAGGTTTAGGATATACACCCAACCAAATAACAATTGCTACAAGTGGTATGAGTGACCATGTCTCTCTACCGTTAAGGTCTTTTAATTTTTTGTTCTCTTCATTGTCCAGTGGACCAAAGAAAGCAAGTTTCATTACTCTGAGCATGTACACAGCACCAAGGATGATAGATGTACCCGCTAAGATAGTTATCATCGGTGATACTTGGTAGAAACCTAAAAGTACTAAGAATTCACCAACAAAACCGATAGTCAGTGGTAGACCCACTGATGCCATAAGCATTACACCAAAGATAATGGCAAACTTAGGCATGACTGCTGCTAATCCACCGTATTCAGAAAGTAACTTAGTATGTCTTCTTTCATAGATCATACCAACTAACATAAACAGTGCACCCGAAACGATACCGTGAGATAACATTTGGAAAACTGAACCAGACAGACCTTCTGCATTCATCGCAAAAAGACCCAACATGATGATACCCATGTGTGATACAGAAGAGTATGCAATAACCTGTTTCATATCTTTTTGAGCATATGCGATCATCGCTGTATAGATCACCATAATGAGTGACAATACAGCGATCGGCGTAATCGCCGCTACTGATGCATCAGGGAACATTGGAAGTGAAAATCTTACAAATCCGTATGTACCCATTTTAAGGAGTACCGCTGCAAGAATAACAGAACCGATCGTTGGTGCCTGCCCGTGTGCATAAGGGATCCACGTATGGAATGGGAACATTGGTACCTTGATCGCAAATCCGATAAAGAATGCCGCAAAGAGCCATAATTGATAACTCTCCGGCAATACCAATGCATACCAGTCAGTGATAGCAAAGCTCCATACACCTGTCAGACTGTGATAAATGTATGCAACAAATAACATACCTACCAACATGATCAATGATCCTGTAAATGTATACAGGAAGAATTTGATCGATGCATAAACTCTAAGAGGTCCACCCCAAGCACCGATGATATATAACATCGGAACAAGAGAAAGCTCCCAGAACAAGTAGAAAATGATCGCATCAAGCGCAACAAATACACCCACCATTGTCATCTCTAGGAAAAGAAGTGTAACGATCATATTTTTAATGTTCTTCGTCTCACCCATAGATGCCATACCGATCAGTGTCATCAATGTTGTCATCAATATAATGAACAATGAGATACCGTCAGCACCAAGATAATAAGAGATACCCATATCAGGGATCAAAGGGATCATTTCAACAAATTGCATACCTGCATTTGAAGTATCAAAACTAAACCATAACCATAAAGACAAAAGGAACTCGATCGCAGCTACAGTAATACCATAGGCTCTTGCAGAATCCTTATCTATTACAAATCCTAGCAATCCTGCGACTGCCGGGAAGAACACCAATATACTTAATATATTTTCCATTTTTACCCCTTACACGAACGCTGCTGATATTGCAGCAACAATTAATAGAAGAACACCACCAACAGCCATCCAATTTAGATAGTTTGAAAGGTTACCTGTCTGCATGCCTCTTGCGTTATCACCACTTGTATAGAAGAATTTCGCAATATTGTCTACTGTTGCATCTACGATCTTCAAGTCCACATGCGTCCAGAATTTCTCTGATAATATCGCATACGGCTTTGTGATCATCTCTTCATATATTTTTGGTACATAGTACTGATTGATAAGCAACTTGTAAAGTACACCATTTTCAACTTTTTCAGATCTTTTCCAAGCATTTTCACCTGTTCTTGCATATTTGTAATACGCATAAGCGATACCAGATACTGCAAAGAAGATAACAAGGAGACCTAAATACGTTGCTAAATGGTGTGTGTGATCAGACATTTCATACTGTACACTTTCACCTATTTGGTAAATAAACGCTTTGTATGTTCCCATGAACCAACCAGTGATAACAGCAAGCACTGCCAAAGGAGACATCGCTACAAGTACAAATTTGTACATTTCGTGAGGATGGAATCCTAGTGCTGTATGACGATCTTCACCATGGAATGATAAAAATACTTGTCTAAATGAATAGAATGCTGTCATACCTGCAGTAATGACCAACATGATCCATAAGATATATGTATGTTCATTGAACGCTGTTTCAATGATCGCATCTTTTGACCAGAATCCTGCCAATGGAGGAAGTCCGGCAAGTGCAAGAGAAGCGACGGTCATGTAGATCCATGTACCTCTCATCTTCTTTCTAAGTGCACCCATTTTAAAGAGATCAAGTTCATCATGCATTGCATGCATTACGTTACCCCCGCCAAGGAAGAGAAGTGCTTTAAAGAATGCGTGTGCTGCAAGATGGAACAATGCGATCCAGTATGCACCAAGTCCCGCTGCTGCGAACATGTATCCTAACTGTGAAAGTGTAGAATATGCGATGATTCTTTTCAAGTCACGTTCAACCAATGCCAGTGATGCTGCGTAGAATGCAACAAATGTACCTAGACTTGCGATGAAGAAACTTACACCTGCAACTTCTTCCATAGAATATAGAGGATTTGCTCTGATTACAAGGAAAACCCCTGCTGTTACCATCGTTGCTGCGTGAATAAGTGCAGAAACCGGTGTAGGACCTTCCATCGCATCTGTAAGCCATGTATGTAAAGGGAACTGTGCTGATTTACCCATAGCACCGATAAAGAGTGCGATAGCAGCGCCAATTAAAACACCTTCACCAAGGTATGGAAGCTGTGCAAACACTTCATCGTACTGAAGTGAACCTGTGTTCCAGTAAAGAATAAAGATACCTACCAACATTCCAAGGTCAGCGATACGGTTCATAATAAATGCTTCGTTTGCTGCCCATGATGGAGAAATAGATGGATTGTCTTCTCTTGACTGATCGGGCTTGTGGTACCAAAAACCAATAAGTAACCAAGAACAAACACCAACACCTTCCCAACCGATGAAAAGACCAAGGAAGTTATCTGACATAACAAGTACTAACATTGAGAATACGAAAGCAGAAAGGTATGAGAAGAATCTGTTAAAACTCTTATCATGATCCATATATCCTATCGCGTAAATGTGTACGATCGTGGATACCAAGGTAACCACAAGCATCATACTGACCGAGATCTGATCGATTACAAATCCAAAGGCTACATTAAAGTCTCCAGCATTGATCCAGTCCATCATGGTTACATGCACCACTTCACCTGTTACATACAGATTGATCGCCAATAATACTGAAGCGATAAAAGAAGTAGCTAAAAGTAAAGAAGCTACAACACCTACAAAGATCTCTCTTTGACTCATGCCAAAAAGTGCTGCAAAAAGAGAACCAACAAACGGTGCAAAAAGTGCTATATATACTAAATTTTCCATTTTTATCCTCTCATGCTTGCTAGGTCATCTAAATCAAGAGAACCATGTTTTTTGTATAGTACGATCAAAATACCGAGTCCAACTGCTACTTCACTTGCTGCAATAGCAATGATAAAGAAAGCAAACATTTGACCTGTAAGATCATTGTAATAATGAGAAATAGCTGCAAATGCAATATTTACTGCATTAAGCATTACTTCTGTTGCGAAGAAAAGCATTAAAAGATTTCTTCTTCTAAGTACACCGACCAATCCTATGGAAAAGATGATCGCTGATACGATCAGGTAGTGAGAAAGACCTATCATTTTGCATCCTTTAGATTCATTATTTCATCATCTGCACTCATGTCTTCTGTGAGACTGACATCCATTTTCTTACCTGCAAGAATAATACCTGCGATCATTGCAACCAGTAACATTAATGCTGCAACTTCAAATGGTACAAGGTACTTTGTAAAGAGTACAATACCTACATCTTGTGCATTACCTACACCTTCATGCATAGGGTAAAGTGCTTGGATAGCTTCTGAGTGGATCGGTGCTGAGAACATAAGTACAAGTACCAATGCTGACATACCGCCAAGTAAAAATACCAATGCAGAGTTTGTATTTTTTTCTTTAATATCTCTTGTTGCATCAAAGAACATCATCGCAAATGAATAAAGAGCCATAATAGCCCCAACATACACTACTAATTGAACTACACCAAGGAAGTCTGCTCCCAAAAGGAAGAAGAAACCTGATATAAGTACCATGCCTGAAGCAAGTGATGTCATAGCGTAAAGTATATTCTTACTCATTACTGTGACCGAGAAAAGTCCTATTGTTAAAGCCGAAAATAGGTAAAAGGCTACGATTTCATACATTATTCTCTCCCTAATACGCTAGTGGCGTTGATTTAATATTGTCGTCAGCATTTGGAGACACTGCACCAAATCCATCATACTCTTGCTGTAAGTTAAGCTTATCAATAGGTGTTAACATATCTTCAAAAAGTGAGAAACCAGCTCTTTGCTCAGAAGCATTCTCATAACGAGGACCATGTACGATAGCAAGTTCTGGACACACTTCTGCACAGTAACCACAGAAGATACAACGACCAAAGTTGATCGTATACTCAGATACTTCCTTACGCTGATTCTCATCATATCTTGTATCCATAGAGATACAATTTGAGATACAGATCTTTTCACAAAGACCACAACCGATACATCTATAATTACCTGATTCAAGTAACCTAAGCATGTCATGGATCGCTCTATATCTTGGAGAGATCGGCATTTTTTCAAATGGATATTTCACTGTATGCATATCATTTGCAAAAAGTGCTTTTAGCATCGATCTCATTGTCACACCAAGTCCTGCAAAAAGTTCTAAGCCGAATGTTCTTTTAACAACCTGCTTGAACTTTTCTGAACCTGTTTTGGGACTTGTACCTACATCAAGTTTGATGTAGTTCTGTGCCCCAACATTTCTGTTTTTAAATTGTTCTAAACTCATATCTGCTCCCTTATATCATTACTACTAATGCAGTGATCAAAATATTGATCAATGCGATCGGCATTAATACTTTCCAACAAAGCCACATTAACTGATCTGGTCTAATATGTGGCCAAGATGCTCTTACCCATAACATGAGGAAGAAAAAGAATGCAATTTTAGCCATAATAAATAACCAACCTAATGCTCCTTCTGCATCATATCCACCTAAAAATACCACTGATGCAATAATCGCAACCGTGATCATATTGGCATATTCACCAATGAAGAACATACCCCATCTCATACCTGAATACTCTGTTGCATACCCTGAGACAACTTCTGCCTCATGCTCAAGAAGGTCAAATGGTGTTCTGTTAGTCTCTGCAAATCCTGCAATGAGGAAAAGTACAAATGCTACGGGCTGTTGCCAGATGAGCCATGAACCAATTCCTCCACTCTGATAATCATTGAAGTCAACAAATGAAAGTGAACCCACAAGCATAATAGGTGCCAAGATAGAAAGTCCAGTTACTACTTCATATGATAAGAACTGAATAGCCGTTCTTGCTGCTCCGATGATACCCCATTTGTTCGCTTGTGACATACCTGCAAGCAATGGACCATAAAGCCCTGCTGCCATCATACCAAGTACAAACAAGATACCGATGTTCAAGTCAGATGCGATAGACGGTACAAACGTACCACCAATGATAGGCATGAACTCAGGCACAGTGAAGTCTGGAAAGACTGGTACAGCTGATAAAGCAATAAATGCAGTGGCCGCAGTAATAATAGGTGCGATCATGAAAATAAGTTTATTGGCATTCTGAGGAATGATATCTTCTTTCGTGAAGAGTTTAATACCATCTGCTGCGATCTGTAGTAATCCGTAAGGTCCTACGTGCATTGGTCCAAGACGTCTCTGCATAAATGCCAAGACCTTTCTTTCTATAAATGTACCAAAACCAGCCAATGCTGATATGACCGCCAAGATAAGGATAGCTTTAATAAGCACGCCTACCCAAGTGACCTGTGGTAAAGTTTCTACGAGTGTTGTTTCCATATTACACCTTTCTCAATGTTACTGTTTGATATCTAGACTCTCCAAAGAGGCCATATACATCTTTGGCAGCTTTAAAGTCTGGTACTTTTACAATGTCACCAGTGATCTTCTTATCTGCTACGACATCTAAAGTAATACTTCCATTTTCAAATATTACTTCTGCCTTTTCACCTAAGCTCGCTGCTTTTTCTTCACTTGCATACAAGGCAAATGTTTCAAAGATCTCATGAGACTTGTCCGTAAAGTCGTTGAACTGTCTTGCAGGGTTACATCTGTAAGCGATGTCACCTTCAAGCACTGCATTCTCATCGAATTTTGCTACTTCAGGGAGGTCTGTTTCAACATTATTTGTTTCTAATGTATAACCACGATTATCGACACCGGCATTGGTAAATGCATTTGGCAGAGAATCAAATGCTACAGCTTTGAAACCTCTGTCCGTTGGTAGCATGGATGTCCAGTCTATCGTTAACTCAGGAGCACCAACAAGTGCATCCACAACATCATTTAACTCATACCCTCCATACTCCACTGCTGCATTGGTAGGAAGTACGCGTTTAGCAATACTTGTCAATGTACCTTCCTGTTGGTTCATTGCAGGCATATCAAGATCCCCAGTACCCAGTGCAGAGAGTTTAAAGTCTCCATTTTCGTTGTACCCTACCGTGTATCCTGATGCATCATCATCAAGATCACAGATGAGTGCTACACCCAGTGCATTTGACTTAGGTGGCGTCATCACTACATCGATAGCACATGTTGCTTCAACAAGTGCTACAAGTTTTGCAAGGTTCTCTGCTTTATCATGGAAATAAAGATCTTCACCTAACATCATAGAGAAAGACTCTTTTTTCTTCATCATTTTTTCAAAAGTAGCATCAAAATTCTCTGCATCTCCACCAAGTAGCGTTACAAGACCATTTGTTGTAACAGTGATCTCTTTGTCAACCATCTCAGTTACTTTTTTAGATACTTCTTCCTCTTCACCTGTCTCTTCGTTTAAAACCATTTCTGTAACAGTTTTTACTTCTTTTTCCTGAATTGTTTTGGTCTCAGACTTTTTAAAGCTCTCAATGTATTCTTTTACATCAGCAGGAAGTTTCTCTTTGTCTGCAAAAAGGTCAAGTACCAGGTAAAGTGCTGCTTCTTCAAGACCCACTTTGTGATGGAACACTTCAACATTTTTACCAAAACCAGGGATGAGCGTATCTCCAACCGGGTGGAAATAAAGTGCTGCACCTTTGTTAAGCTTCTGCACATTGTTAAACGCATACTTCATAGCCGGTGAGTCATTTCTCATTGCTACACCTACAGAGATAACAAAATCAGACTTTTTCATAATAGCGTCTGTATCAGTTGACCAAAGTGCATGACCTGAAGCTGCTTCATAATAACCCAAGAACTTTTGGAATGCTCTTACTTCAGGATTGTAAAGCTTAAGTCCCATTTTTTCTTTAAGTGTTTGAAGCATAGCGGCTTCTTCATTTGTGATCATAGAGTTAAAACGAACTGTGTCAGCTTTTTTAAATGCTTCTACTGCTGCTGTAAATGCAGCTTCATTTTTACTTACGCCCGTATTTTGAAAATCATATGCAAAGCGTGCTGAACCGTCTAAAGAAACATATGCCCACTCATTGGTAATACGGAAGATCTTTTCTTCTCTGTTTTCTATAGACGTCGGTTTCACTTCGTAGTAGATCTGTGCACCGTCACTTGAGTGTGCTGCAACTGCAGGTACTCTTTTAAGGTCCCATGCATTTGATGTATAGACAAAGTCCCGTGATGACAAAGCACCAACAGGACATACAGCGATACATTCACCACAGTCAGAACAGTTTGTTTCACCCGTACCGTTACTTGGTGCAATAACAGACTTTTGAAGCTTGTTCCACATTGCATATGCATCTTTAGGCATTGTCTCTTTGAAACCTTTATCAAGCGCTTCCCCACCACGTTTTACTGTGGTGATCGCTGCGTCACCGATCATGTCTTTACAGACAGTGGTACAACGCTCACATACAATACAAAGCCCTGCATCATAATGTAGTACTGAAGACCAGTCAGTCGTTTCTCTTTTTGTATCAGGGATCATGTATGACTGTGAATCTACTCCAAGTTCCAATGTGTAGTTCTGCAACTCACACTCACCTGATTTGTCACATACACCACATTGAAGTGGGTGGTTCACATCATACACTTCCATAATAGCTCTACGCTCTTCAAGAATATTTGGTGTGTCAATTGTGACTTCCATCCCCTCTTTTACTTTAGCGTTACATGCATAAACCTGTTTTCCATCGGCTTCCACCAGACAGATACGACATGCCAGTGTTGGCGAACATCTCGTCAGGTAACATATAGCAGGGATAAATACATCGTTGGCACGAGCTGCATTGAGGATATATTCACCCTCTTTTGCTTTAAACTCAGTACCGCCGATCTTGATAGTAATCATATTATCTACCGTTTGTACTTCACTCATATTAGCTTCCTACTTTCATAATTTCTACTTGGCTAAATCTATAAGAAGATACCAAAGGCGCATATAATCCCATATCATAACTAGGGTTAAGTGCCAGGGTACCTCTCATAGATGTATCAACTTTGAATATACGTTCAAAGGTCACACCATCAACAACAAAAGAAACAGAGTCACCATCAGATAATTTTGTCTCTTGAGCAAATTTTGAAGAACCTATCAGACATGTTTCCTGTGCCAAAGGTTCACAAAGATGTGTGAATGCTGAAAACTGCTCTTTGGGATTACAGTGATAGACTAAAGCGCTATCAAAACCATCAAGTGTTACTACCTCTTCCAGATTCTCTTCTACTGTCGTATTTTGTTCAGTTAAGAGATATCCTCTATGTTCTGTTCCAACTGTATCAAAGTAATCTGGCAAGGTATCAAATTCTTTCGCTTCAAAGCCTTTGTCCGTCGGTAATGCTTTTGTATAATCAACCGTATATTCTGCATTCAAACCTAAGGCATTGGCAATGTCATTTAACACATAGCCATCGTAAGGTTGAGCCACATTCATTGGTACAACACGTTTATCATTTGTTGTCAAGGTTCCCTCTTGCTGATTAAGTGCAGGCATATCCAGGTCACCGTTACCTAATGCAGAAAGTGTAAAGTCAGCTTGAACGTTATATCCAAGTGTTTTCCCTGTTGCTTCATCATCTAGTTCACAGATCAGTGACACACCCATCGCATTTCCTGCCGGAGGTACACAGACTACATTAAAGTCTGCATATTTTTCCAACAATGCAAGGATCTTGGCGATCTGCTTCGCTCTAGGATGCGCATACAGATCAGAACCTACCACCAATGAAAAATCTGACTTCTTGATCAGAGACTTTCTTAGTTTTTCCAGACCAGCATCACTTGTATTGTCATACTTGGCTATAAATGACTTCACAGCTTCTGGTACATCAATATCTCTTAAAAGCATGGCTACAAGTTCAGCTGCTTTTTGCTCTTCATCTCCAGCATTATAAGGCATATACTGTGTCACAATGTTTTTCATCTCTTCATCTTCAATCGGATGCATATAAGCAACGCGTGCTCTATGCCACTTAGATGCCATATTGATATGATACTTCACGGTAGGCGAGTCATCATAGATCTTCGTTCCCATGACGATCACTGCTTTTGACTCAGAGATACCTTTAAGTGTCCCTGTGTAAAGTGTTTTTCCTGTAACTGAACTGTATGCCTGCATAAAGTTCTGATATGCTCTGGCTTCACCACACACAAGTTTAGCACCCGTTTTTTCTTTGATCTTTTGCAAGATCAAAGCTTCTTCATTTGTGATCTGTGGGGCAAAGAGTATGCTTTGTGCATTTTGCATTGCTTCTACTGCTGCAATAAATGCTTTGCCATCTTTGCTCACCTCTTTGTTCGCATAATCAAATCCGTATCTACCTGCACCACACAATGAGGTAAATTCAAAGTTATTTGTCATACGGTAGATCGTATCATGTTTCACTTCGTAAGTCATCTGACATCCGCCACCACAGTGAGGACATGCAGATGGGATCTTTTCAAGCTCCCAGGCATTCGTAGTGTACTTAAAGTTCGTGTCTGTTAAGGCACCTACAGGACATACTGCTGCTGCTTCACCAAGAGATGCATAGTTCTTCTCTGGTTTTGTATTCACGATCGTCGATGAGTACCCACCAAACTTCAATTGAAGTGCTTCATCACCTGTGATCTCAGTAGAAACTCTAACACATTTCTCACACATGATACACAGAGCTGGGTTATAAGAAACATGCCCCCAGTTCTCTACCGGTCTGTGCTGATCACGCGCTGTAAAAGGTTGTTCTTCAACATCAAATTCCATTGTTTTATTTTGAAGGTCACACTCTCCACTTTTATCACAAACACCACATTCTAAAGGATGGTTTACATTGTAAAGCTTCATAATGTTTTGACGTTCTGTATAAAGTTCATCATTTTGTGTAGTGATCACTGCACCATCTACTGCTTTTTCCTGACAAGACAAGATGGCACCGTCTACACCCTCAACATCTACGATACACATACGACATGATGCAATAGGCAACACTTTTGTAAGGTAACACATTGTTGGAATATATATATCATTCTCTCTTGCTATCTCTAAGATCGTTTTACCAAAAGTACTTTTACAAGACTTGCCATCTATGGTGAGCGTGATCTCTTTACCGAACCCTAGTGAATTATGTTGTTTACTCATATTACACCGCCACCATTGAGATATAGTAACAACGCATACAACGTTCAGCCTCAGAGATCGCCTCTTCACCTGTAAAACCAAAGTTTACTTCTTTGTTATTCGTCTTACGCTCTTCCGTCTCAAGCTTTTCACTTACAGCACGCGGAAGACCAGGCATCCAACCCGTGATCTTCTCTTTTTTATCATAGACTCTTAGTCTGTTTAAGTGATCTTCCATGATCTCATCATCAGTGAGTGTACATTTACCCTCATATATGTAACGACTCATGACCGATGCAGCACGTCTTGCCTGACCCACTGCATTTACAATGGTCATAGGACCATATTCACAGTCACCTGAAGCAAAAAGTCCATCACGTGATGTCATAAAGTCTTTACCGTTGGTCAGGATAGAGTTCCATGAAGTCATCTCTATGTTCCAATCTTCAGGAATGATCTGCAGATCAAGTGCTTGTGAAACCGCAGGGATAAGATAATCAATGTCTACCTCAAAATCTCCATCTTCGATCTTCACAAGTTGTGCTCTACCCCCATCAGGATCAGGAACAAGTTCAAACTTGTTGACTTTCAGTCCGGTGAGTTTTTCACCATCATCATAGATCTCTTCGATCGCAGAATGGAAGATAAATTCAACACCCTCTTCTACTGCTTCATGATACTCTTCATACGTCGTGTTACGAATAATCGTTTTTTCATCACGTCTGTAAAGCATGATCACTTTTTTCGCACCTTCACGTATCGAACATCTTACAACATCCATTGAAGTAAATCCACCACCGACACAGACAACGACCTTGTCTTTCAAGTCTTCTTCTGCTGGAGAACCAATGCCATATTTATGCCATAGGTTAACCTTGTCAAGCATTGAAATGGCACCCCAGTAACCATCCATGTCAGGGTTTTCATTCTCTGCACGTACTTTTTTAGAGAGTCTTGCACCAAAACCAAGCATCGTTGCATCATACTCTTCTTCTATCTCTTTGAGACGTTCAGCATCTACTCTATGGTTATTCGTAATACTTACCGTTGGCATTTCAAGTACAAAGTCTATATCTTTGTTGTATTTGTCAATAGGCATTCTATATTCAGGTACACCTACAGCAACTTCACCACCATTAACTGGTAATTCTTCAAAGATATCCACTTGGATACCCTCAAGTGCCAAATAATATGCTGCAGTAAGTCCCGCAGGTCCTGCGCCGATAATAGCAACTTTTTTACCATCATTACGTGCTGGTTTTGGTTCAGATGGGTGCAACCAAGGCACCTCATGATCTGTTTCATAGTCCGCACCAATACGTTTAAGTTCCATAATAGAAATAGGTTCATCAAGGTTTGCACGACGACAGGCATCTTCACATGGGTGAGGACATACACGTCCACAGGTATGAGCAAGTGGCATTGTTTGTCTTGTAGCAGCCAAAGACTCTGTAAATACCATATCTCTTACACCCTCAATATAGGCAGGGATATCAACGTGTGCAGGACACATATCTGTACATGGTGCAGTCACTTTTGCAATGTAAGATGTGTCTCCATTATAATGTTTCGATGGAATTTGTGCATCTATACATCTGTCAAACTGACCTTTGTAGTGCTCCATCAAATCCAATATAGGTTTAGGAACCGTTTTACCGATCTCACATTTTGAAGTAACCATCATTGTTTGAGATATCTCTTTAAGATGTGTTACATCGTCATGTGTTCCTTCACCACGAGCAATTTTGTCGAGTAGGTCATAGAGTATTCTACCACCCCATCTACCAGGAGCACAACGTCCACAGGCTTCAGAATATTCTTGGTACTGTGCAGCATACTGTGAAGCCAGTTCAACAGCATCTATATCTTCATCGAAAATGGCAACACCATCCCAACCTATAAATGCTTTTGAATTTCTGTCTCCATGGTAGGTTTCAGGTAGTTTAAACTCTGTTTTACTCCACTCCTCGGATGCTTTATCGCGGTTGTCGATAAACTCATCCCTCCAAGTAGAAAATACTATACCAGACATACTAGTCAGCCTTCTCTTCTTTTGCAGCTTCAGCTTCTTTCGCAGCAGCAGCGGCAGCTTTTTCTGCCTCTTTTTCAGCTGCGACTCTAGCTTCTTCAGCAGCAGCTTCTTGGGCCGCCTGCTTAGCAACAGCAAATGCTTCAGCACGTTCTTTTTGTACTTCTACACTTACTTTTTTAACCACAATAGTCCAGTCCACTTCATTGAACTTCAATGAGTTCATAAGGTCATGTCCTGTCTCTTTGATCACATCTGCAGATTTTTGAATAGAAGAGAAATCTCCTACTTCAAACATAAAGATAGCTACTTCATCTACTTTGATACCTTGATCGATAAGCTCAACCATTCTGTCATAAAAGTCATCTTTTAAGTGTCTTAAATCATATCTTTTCATTGGTTCTCCTATCTGTCAACTTCACCGAATACGATATTGGTAGTACCAATGATCGTAACGACGTCTGCTAAGTATGTACCTACAAGGATTTCTTGAAGAAGTCCTGCATGAAAAAAACTTGGTGCTCTACATTTAAGTCTGTAAGCATATGGCTCACCTTCTGACTTGATGTAGAAACCAAGTTCACCTTTCGATGATTCTGTTGGCGCGTATACTTCACCCTTAGGTGGTCTCATCCCCTGAGTTACAAGTACAAAGTGCTGCATCAATGCATAGTTTTGTGTCATGATCTCTTCTTTTGGTGCAGAGATATACTGTGGAGAGTGTGCCATCAATTGTGGCTCAGACTCTTTATAGATAGGGATAAGCTGTCTTATGATTCTTGTCGACTGCTTCATCTCCTCCATATAGATCTTAAAACGACCATAAGAGTCACATCTGTCAGAGGTAGGGATATCAAAATCAAGTTCCGAGTATAGTTCATACGGCTCTTCTTTTCTGATATCATACTTAACACCCGAACCTCTAAGCATAGGACCTGTACAACCCCATGACAATGCATCTTCAGCAGAGATAACCCCTACATTTTCAAGACGCATTTTCCAGATACGGTTTTCATTAAGAAGTGCTCCATATGTATGCTCAATTTCGTGATCTACTTTATCACAGAATGCTACGGCATTTTCCAACCATCCTGCAGGAAGATCAAGAGGTACACCACCGATACGTACAGCAGAATGCGTTAATCTCGCGCCACAGTAGTCTTCCATAAGGTCCAATGCATATTCACGCTCACGGAATGCATACAAGAATACTGACATCGCACCAACATCAAGTGCGTGTGTTGCAACGAAGAAGAGGTGACCGAGGATACGGTTAAGTTCAAGAAGCATCGTTCTGATCGCCTGTGCACGTCTAGGCACTTCTGCACCGATAAGCTTTTCAACAGCCAATGCATACGCATAGTTGTTTGATGTTGCCGCCATATAGTCAAGTCTGTCCGTTGTTGGCAAGAACTCATTGTATGTCATGTTCTCTGCCATTTTTTCGATACCTCTGTGAAGGTAACCGATATCGGGATACGCTTTTACTACCTGCTCACCGTCAAGCTCAAGGACTAGTCTTAACTGACCGTGTGCTGAGGGGTGTTGAGGACCAAAGTTGATAACCATAGTATTGTCATCACGCTCAAAATTGAGGTTTTCAAAAAATGGTGATAATTTATTTGCTACTTGCATACGCTCCCCTATTTTCTCTCGTCTAATTGTTTAGACGATTTTTTATTATAGTTAACCAATGCTGTTTCACTATATTCAATTTCTCTTTCAGTTTCACCTTCAGAGATATCAGTACCGAACGGTACTTCGTATCCTATTCTTGAGAAACGTTTTGTATCATATCTATCTACTTTTGCAGGATCCCTGTTCTCAGGCCCGATGATATCTCTGTACTCTTTACCAAAGATCTTGTCTACTTCATACCATGAAGCAAATTCATCACCTATTAAAGGGTATGTTTTTAGTAGAGGATGTCCTTCCCAGTCATCTGGCATGAGGATACGTTTAAGGAATGGATGGTTGTTCACTTTGATACCGAACATATCAAACATTTCACGCTCTGCAAAATTCGCAGATTTGAAAAGAGGCTCGATACTCTCAATAGCTGCGCCATTTGCAAGACGACAAACGACTCTTACTCTTTTTGCTTCAGTCACATTAAGTAATTGCCAAAAAAGTTCAAATTCATTGTCTTTTGCCAGATAATCTACTGCTGACTGTTCAGAACACTGTGTATAGCCACACTTCTCTTTAAGTGTTTTCATTACAGTAAAGTTATCTGTTGCATCTATCTGTACAACAAGTTGTCCTATTTCTACATAGGTCTCATTTGCAAGTTTTCCCAATGCTTTTACAACCGCAGCAAAGTGTGCATCTTCTACAGCTTCTCTCGGTACACGTGGTGCAACCCAAAATCTGTCTGTATAGTATGATTTTCCCTGAACATTGTCTTTTGGTACATATTTTCTCATTAGATCAACCTCGCTCTTTTACCTGTTTGTGTTGTCAGGTCCTGCTTTGTATTTTTCTTCATATCTGCAGACTCTTTACGGATCTTCTTTTGAAGCATCATCATCGCATACTGAAGTGTCTCAGGACGTGGTGCACACCCTGGTAAATAGATATCTACTGGAATGATACGGTCAACCCCTTGTACTGTTGCATAGGTATTGAACATACCCCCTGTGTTAGCACATGATCCCATTGATATAACCCATTTAGGTTCTGTCATTTGGTCATAAAGACGTCTTGCGAACTCAGAGTGTTTTTTAGAAAGTGTCCCGGCAAGTATCATCACGTCTGCCTGTCTTGGAGATGCTCTAAAGATGGTACCCATTCTGTCGAAGTCATAACGTCCTGCACCCGATGCCATCATCTCGATCGCACAACATGCGAGTCCGTATGTAAGCGGCCAAAGTGAATTTGAACGCCCCCAGTTTACTAACTTGTCTACCGAAGTCAATGCTATCGGCAAGCCTGCCGTTGAGGCATAATTTACTTGATGTTGTGCCATTCAAGTGCTCCTTTCTTCCATGCATATACGAAACCAATCGTAAGTAATAATATAAATAGTAGCATCTCCACAAAACCAAACCATCCAAGCAGTTTAAAGTCGATCGCCCACGGGAACATAAAGATAATCTCTACATCAAACAAGATAAACAAAAGTGCTATCAGGTAGAACTGTGCTGAAATAGTATTTGGCTGCTTAGTCACTTCCGGTCCACACTCATAAATAGAAAGTTTAAGTCTTTCTGTATCTAGACGTGCAAGTTTTCTGGAAACAAAACGTGCTAAAAAAAGTGTAGCCGGAAATGCTACCGCAGTCAGTGCAAATAAAACAAATACACCGAAATATGGATGTTCTGTAATTACATGAGTCATATTAATCCCTTAATTTTAATCATTCCATTCACTGTATACCATGTAGTACAGAGAATTCTCAGAATATTACCACGATAGTATCTCAAAGGTTATTAAAACCTTTATGGAATGTAATACTTTTTATAAATTGATTTTATGATTGTAACCATGCGAAACAAAGAAAAAAGGGCTACAATGTCAAAAATATTTAGGATCTTGCTTTGAAAAAATATACAAATATACTCTATTGGATAGCTATGGCAGGCCTGCTCTTCTGGTTCGCCTACACCAAAGGATGGGTACTTGCCAACTTTGAATCTATCGATGCTAAACAAGCCATGGTTTTACTTGAAAATGATCAAAATGTTACACTATTGGATGTCAGAACGATTCCAGAATACAAAGAGGGACATTTAAGAGATGCCACCCTCATCCCTGTGCATGCGTTGGCTGATAATTTAGGAATGCTCAAACAAGATAAAAACAAAAAGATCATCGTTTACTGCCGTACGGGGAACCGTTCTGTGGCTGCTTCTCGTATCTTGGAGGAAAATGGTTTTACGCCACTTAACGTGAAGGGTGGGATCATAGCATTGACAAATGCCGGAGTTGTTTTACTAAAATAAGGGGCTAAACTTTGAACCCCATACTCTTAGCGCCTTCAAAACTGGACCCTAACTCTTTTTCTATCTCTTCAAGAAAGTCTTTGTTTCCAAAGACAGACTCTTCTCTTACCGCTACTTTATACGCTGTATTTTTGATGATGAGATTTATCTGTCCGCCGGTGAGTTCATGTCTTGTGAGTTCTTTCATGTCAAAGCTTTCATCATAGTCTGCTCCTTCTGGAAGCATGAACTGCCAGAGTCTTAGACGTTGTTTTCTGCCTGGTTTTTTAAACTCTATCTTATAGTTAAAACGTCTGGAGAAAGCCTTATCTATATTACCAAGTAAGTTTGTTGTGGCGATAAGAATACCCTCAAATTTTTCTATCTGCTCAAGGAAAATATTTTGCATCTGATTGTGC
>JADGDL010000017.1 GCA_016744875.1 Sulfurovum sp. | reverse complement strand
CTTCATACAGGAAAACCGTACTGAGTATTGCCAGTGTTGCCGCTACTGGTAGACTTTTGACAGACATGGAATAAAGTTCAGAAACTACTGAAGCCGTTTCATTTTTTAAAAATGTAGTATGGTCAAAAATATTTTTCATATCTAATTATACATAAGAGAACTTCTAAAATCCTAATTATAATTCATTAGCAGTTTTAATTATATCTAAACCAAATTTTTCTCTAAGAATTTGCATCTTTTTAGTTAATTGCTGCTCTGACACATCTGTATCCAAAACCAATAATGAAAGCGTTTTCTTATGCTGCGCAGAAAAATTTGAAACATTTAGTGTGAGTTTGATAGTACCCTTACGATGTTGGGCTACTTCATCATACATCTGAGAAAGCATAGATTTGAAAAGTTTTTCGGAAAAAAGCCTATCTATCGTAAGCGTTTTTTTGGATCTGACTCCATATTCATACCCTATTTTCAAATAATAACTTGTTGGGTTGACTTCAATAGCCATAACCATATAGACAATGTGCCTTGCCATGATCATAATACGCCTTTTGATCTCATCTGCATCAAAAATAGCATCAAAGGTACGAGAAATACCTATGGATTTTCTATCTCCTCTTACATTGATACCCTCACCACATGTTCCAGTTACACGGCCATAAAGCTGTATACCGGGTTTTTTCCAACTATAAAAAAGAGACTTATGCTGCTTTATATCTCCCAGTGTTTCTATGTAATGTTCAGCCAACCTTTTTTGAAATCCTTTTCCTATACCGGGAAATTCCTTGATAGGTATATCTTGTATATAGCTATCTATATCTTTTACTTCAAATACACCATAAGGCTTGGCTGACTCTGTCGCCAACTTAGATATCCATTTTGCTTTTGAGATACCTATGGATACAGGAATATCAAAATGTTCAAGTATCTTTGTTTGCAGTTCTTTAGCAAAAGCATACACTTTTTCATCCGCTATCCAACCGCTGACATCCCCAAAAAACTCATCGATACTATACTGTTCTACTTTAGGAATATGCGCCAACATAAAGTCATGTATTTTATGTGAAAGTTTATGGTAAAGTGGATAGTTTGAGGGAACAACTGTCATTTTAGGGCATAACTGTAATGCCTGGGCTATGGGCATCGCTGTTTTAACACCATGCTTTCTTGCCTCATAACTTGCCGTGGTCACGATACCACGTATCTTTTTTCTACCTTCTATCTCATCTACAAAATAAGATTCAAAAGTTTTCTTTTTATCACTGTAAAACACCGGTGTGACAAAAGCACCGGAATTATCATTCATAAGTTTAATATGGGTACGTTTTTTATTGAATATCTCAAGGTTTGAACGAGAACCTACACACATAGGTATATGTTTAAGAGAATCATTTACAGAACGCTCTGCTGAGGCAAAAAAACTGTCTATATCTATATGTAAAAACAAACCTGCTCTTTTTGATGAAGTATACATCTATTCAAAAGAAAAGATCAGAAATGTGTCAAATTGTCATTTTAATGCAATAAAACAATAGTTTATTCATCTAAATGCTATATAATCATATACGCAAAGGACAAGTGTATGATACAAATATTTAAAAAGCTACTTGGCATCAAAGAAGAAAAAGAAGTCGTAGCTGATCCTCCGGGTAGAACATTTAAAAGAATCTTAACGGGAGAATACTTTGGCTGTGATAAAAATGAAACAGACACAAGTAAGATAGCCCAAGCCAAACAGAGCAAGATAGCCCAGATAAAAGAACTGGAACTAGTCCCTATGTTCATTCGTTATACCTATGTAAAAGAGTCTATTGTGTCGGCACATATTGCATTTCAAAAGGAAGTGCATGCCCAAAAGTGGAATATGACGCATATAACAGAGATTTCATTTACCTTGTATCATGATGAGTTTGATGAGTTTGAACAAATGTCTGGAGTACGTCTCAGTGAAGATTTTAGAGATTTAACGGCTTATGATAATGATGATACATATAATGGAGAAGAACGAAGAAAAGAAAAAAGAAAAAAATGACTTTTTTAAGCTGTCATTTAAGCCTAATGCATTATAATCTCACGCACAAAACAACATGGACAGGTGGGAGAGCTGGTTTAATCCGCGCCCCTGCTAAGGGCGTGTAGGCTCACGCTTACCGAGGGTTCGAATCCCTCCCTGTCCGCCACTTAATTCCCCTAAAACACTTACTTTTAAAGAATTTTTCAAGAATAAGTAAATAATCATAACAATTTCAAGAATATAAATATACCCTCAGATATAAAATCTACAATCTCAGGTTTTTAACCTCAGTATCTTTAATTATATGACTATTTGAAACATTTTTGCTCATACAGAAAAATAACTCCTATACTTGTAAGCAAGGAGTTACTATGTCAGATCAAAAAACTTATAGAAGATTCACACCAAGTGCATGGAATATTATTAAAAATGTTAAATTCAATGATAGTAACAAAGACAAAAACTATAGCACAAGATGGAGTAAAAGCTATGTTGTATGTGGTGGTGCATGGATTGTGATTATAAGCTGTTGTATGATTTATTGAACGAAGTAAAACACCTAGATCAAGTACAGCAACCAGAGATAACAGGAAGAAAGAAAGAATAATAAAACAAAGTTCGTTTTATCTGCTCATGATTGCTATACAGTAAGTATACAATCATAATATCATACAAATGTCATACAGATGTCAAAATAATGAATATTTAAATACAAATATTTTTTGGTAACACCCATTTATCTCTTTATCAAAAGAAAGCCTTATAGCATTAAAGTATATTGGAGACATTACTTATTTATAGTTAAAATTGTTATAATTAAACAAATTAAACAAGGACTGCAATGAACAAGAAATATTTACCTAAAATAGCAACAGTACAGATAACAGCAATCGTGGGAGCAGTAACAATACTTCCTTTATTGGGGATACTTATCATGAATCAGATAACAGCAGGTGACGGCATACAAGTCAACGATATAAGCACTTATGAGTGGATTTTATTTGTCCCTATAATAGCAGTGTGGATTATCTGTGCCTTTCTGACATATGCACCTGAAAGCATTCAGAAAAAGTTTACACAATAAGATATTTTTTAAGATATACTCACACCGAGTTTGGCAAATACTCCATGTCCTGGAGTGGTAATTAATTTTGAATTACGTTGATTGCAAACTCGGCTATTCTATTTACTTACCTTTAT
The DNA here is from genome assembly GCA_016744875.1 of Sulfurovum sp. Classification (GTDB taxonomy): domain Bacteria; phylum Campylobacterota; class Campylobacteria; order Campylobacterales; family Sulfurovaceae; genus Sulfurovum. The sequence continues at coordinate 34,650 of JADGDL010000017.1, read as the reverse complement.
GATTTATGGACTATCCTCTCCAATCTCTTTTCTCTCCGTATTACCCACTGTTTTAGGATGGATAAAAGACACTTAAAACCCATATACACACCTAAACCAAACAATAAGTATGTTTGATTCTTTATCTTATTTATTTTATCAATCAGATTCCCACTATGGTTATGGATCTTTTATCTCTAATCGCTATCTCTAAGTCATTTATCATTGCTGCCATAATCGATTGGACATCTGATCTGATAAGTTCTGTTCCATTTGACTTATCATATTCTTTCTTGAAATTATCTCTATCCAAGATAGCATTAAAGATCAATTCATAACGCCCTTTTAATTGTTCATCAGAAAGTTGACAAATCTCTTCATTCTCTATCTTAAGTAGACGGAGTAAAGATAATGATCTTTCTTCATAAAAGTCAGTGATGCCATCTGGATTATAGTAATTAAAAATTGCCAATACCTTTTCAAAAAGTGCTTCAAATATTAAATTGTCAATCCTTAATACTCTATGTTCTTTTACAAAATGGCAATCTATCCATCCTATACCGTCAGAATTATAAGGTGAATCTAATAATAGTATATGATAGGTCGGTTTTGTTGCGAAGTTTTCATGGGCTAAAAGATTTAGATTCATATCATACCTTTTATTAATTGTTTAGATAATTATATAATAAAAAGTGAACATTAAGCCTTTGAATAAGGGGTATTTACTCATAGCGTTACATATAAACGTAAGCGCTCATACTTTTCATTATGCCTTATTTTACACATTAAATATAGTATCCGTTTGTACTTTATACTATGATAAGATGTCAATGTTATTTTTTCTATATGAATCTTGACAATTATATATAGATGATAACTGTAGTTTTTTATGCTGTACTTTAAGACTTCCCTTGATAATCACCTAACATAAACGCAAGCCACTTTGTCTCATCATATTGATCAAAGATAAACTGTAACCCCATGGTTAAAGGCACGGAAAGGATCATACCTGCAGGTCCGAACATCCATCCCCAAAATATCATAGAAAGAAATATAGTCAGTGCAGAGAGTCCTAGACCTTTTCCCATAATATGAGGTTCAAGTATATTTCCTATGACCGTATTGACAATAATATACCACATTGCTATCCAGAGTGCTGTCATAAGACTATGATCGATCAAGGCCAAGGCTATGGCAGGAATTGCTGCGATAATAGACCCTATTACAGGGATAAAGTTAAGAAAAAAGACAAGTGTTGCCCAAAGAAGTGCATAACGTATATCATAGAACCATAATACCAGCAAGATCCAAATTGCCGTCATTAAACTGGTTTTCACTTTGATAAAGAAATATCTCTTGATCTTCTCGATGATCTCCATGCTTGCATCTATAGATCCTTTTCTCTCTTTCATGACTTTTATAAGTTTATTGTGAAGGTAGTTTGACTCCATCAAAATAAAAGCAACAATAAAAAATATCAAGAAAATATTTGAAAATTGATTTTTAGCCTGCGTGGCCAAGCCCCGTATCAATTCACCAAAATTTGATTGATCAAATGCTTCTCTTAGATCAGTTTGCTCAATCGAAATACCTAGTTTATTTATCTTGCCTGCGATCTCTCCCAACCAGAGATGGAACTCTTTTTGCATCGACTGATAGTTTCGGACAAAATCTTTGACTTCTTCTCCAATATAACCACCAAGTGCCACTATCGGTATCAGTACCAACACCGTAACAAAAATGAGTGACAGAACCCTTGGTATGCGTTTAGTCTCAAGATAACTAAGGAGAGGTGCAAGCAGTATTGCTATAGAAACAGCGATCAAAAAAGGGACAATGATTGCAGATGAAAACTTCATTGCCGTCAAGACGATCGAGAGGGTTGCCATAAAAATCAACAGTTGGTTGATAGGCCAGGTTTGTTGTGTGGACTGTTTCATTCATTTACTCCATCATTAAAAATCATTCATATATGATATCAACTATCGCTGTATATTCATCTTATTTGATAGATACTATACTGAAACAAGATACTATGTATAATATAAATTTGAATTTTAAGTGAAAGTGAAAAAGTAATTTTGTGTATTTTGTAGCAACCAGGTCATAAGGAGGGGGAGGAGTTTAAAATGATTAGTTTTAGGGATTCCTGGTTGCCATGTAGAAAGTGTACATAGTTTACACTAATGGTATGTAAACAGTATTCTAATCATTTGGAATATGATACAATCCATATAAGGTCAAAGGGAACAAATGAAAAATAGAAAAGTCATATGCCATGAATGTAAAGAACCCATACTCACTAAAGATGATTTAGCTGTAGTGGGTAATTCATTTATCACATATCATAATGCGTGTTTTGAAAAAATAAAACACAAAAATATCTATGCATTTTACTCAGGATATAAAACCAATGGAATATTCCCCTGGATAATGCTTATTATCCTTAATAGTGCGATATGGGGTACTTTTTATTTTTTTCATGCACCCATAGATGAAGTGATAACATTTAGTGCATTTATATCTTCAGTAATACTTTTTTTACGTTTAATGTCTTATCTATTGTATGAACGTCATTTTTGACATTAATAGAATATTATGTTATTATTATTATAACTCTAAGTAAAAAAATTTATATAAGCCTCTATATAACAAAAAAATAAATTAAATGGATCTAAATTGAAAAATATAATCTTATCAATCATCATTTTGAATACATTCTTATTTTCAAACAATGTATTTGATACCTCAAAAATAAATTTTGGATCAATTGAATTCAACGCTAAAACAAAAATGAGAATATACAAGAATGGGATTACTGCATTTAATTTGCCTATAGAAATTGATTCTCATACAAGTCCAATAAAAAAAACTAAAACTGGGTATCTTAAAAAATCAACTTTTAAGATACGATTTACTGCCATTAGAAACGATAAAATGACTTTTACTACAGAGACATTAACAGAGTTTGACAAAAATAAAAAACTAACAAAGTTTACTGAAAATATAGACAGGAATGGGGAAACACAAACAGTAGTTTGTGTTCCTTTAGGGGCATGTCTCATAGACGGCCCTAGCACAAAAGAGATCGGATATAAATCTGATGTTGTTCTTTTAAAATGTGATAATGATACCCAGAAGAAAATACAATGTAATGTAGAAAAGGCAAATAACAAAGATTTGGCAAACTTAACAACCAAAAAGCATTTTATTATGGAAAATAATAATAAACGATATGACATAGAGGAAACAACAAAAATGACGATAGATACAGAGGGAAATATCAAAAAGATATCTTCAAAAATTAAAGCAAAAGATCTGTTCTCTATAAAATATACAGCAAAAGATATCGTTCAATCACCTTAATAAAACATCAATATATGACTCATTTATATTTTAAGTTTTTAACAGAGAAAAAGTGTTATTATTCCAAATACTGAACTTTTTTTCAATACAGTTAACAGTATACGAAGAGTCGCTATTTTCATAAGAGTAATTCCTTTACCTTGTCCAAAAATGAACTATGTAGCGACTCTTTAGTTTCAAATATTTTAGGAATTCAAATGTTTCAAAAACTTGCTCCACTGATTGTTCTAGCACTCTTTGTTACAGGCATGTACTTTATGCTAGAAGGCATGGATAATGCTGTAGAAATAACTACACCCGGTAATAAATCTGAGATTAAAAAGTAGCGATTACTTTTAAGATATCTTCAACCTTAGTTTGAGGATCTTCACTTTTATAGATAGGTCTTCCTACTACAGGATAATCAACACCCTCTTTATTTGCAAGCTCCAGAGTAGCTACACGTTGCTGGTCTCCAGCATCTTCTCCAAAAGGTCTTATACCAGGACACAGTGTTAAAAATGCATCGGAAGTCGCATTTTTAATGGCTCTGCTTTCAAATGTCGAACAGACCACACCATCTAAACCATTTTCATAACTCATCTTTGCAAACTGTTCTGCTTTTTCATCTATACTTTTTTCATAAACTGTTTGAAAGTTCACTTCATCAAAAGAGGTCAGCGCAGTGACAGCAAGTACTAAAGGTCTATTGTCATACGGTGCCAATCTATCCATCACAGTTTTCATAGCAACTGATCCTGCTGATGCATGAATGTTAAACATATCGACACCGATCTTTGCTATCTCCTCTGCTGCATCTGCCATAGTGTTGGGGATATCATAAAGTTTGAGGTCTAAAAATATCTTGAAATCAGGATTGATCTCTTTAAGTGCTTCTATAAAAGGTTTTCCATCACGTATATAGGCACGAAAGCCTACTTTCATCCAAACATTATAGTTTTTGAGTGACTCTGCCAAAGCCAGATTCTCTTTTGCAGACGGTAAATCAAGTGCAACGCATAGTTCCATGGTTAAACCTCTTATTTTTTAGTGGTATAATTATACTTTAATTTTAATATATAAGGACTAAACACCATGTTTGGAAAAGAATCAAAAAGATATGACGTTGTACAAAGCGTTATGGATACATATAACTACGCAAAATTTACAACCTCTAAAGGGCTGATCTGGGCTAAACTTTTCCCAGAAGATGCACCTAACACTGTTGCAAACTTCGCTCATCTTTCAGAAACGGGCTTCTACAATGACCTTAAGTTTCATAGAGTGATCCCTGGATTTATGGCACAAGGTGGTTGTCCACATTCAAAAGATAACCCAGCTATGGCAGGGACAGGTGGACCAGACTGGCAAATAGACTGTGAAACAGACACAAGCACTGCACCACACAGAAGAGGAACGCTCTCTATGGCGCATGCTGGTCCAAACACAGGTGGTAGTCAGTTCTTCATCACTTTTGTACCAACACCTCACCTTGATGGTGTACACACTGTTTTTGGTGCGATAGACGAAGACGATACAGAGAGTTTTATGGTACTTGATCAAATTGATGGTGGTGATGACATTGTTTCTATCGAAGTAGTTGAGTCTAGAGACTAATATTTTTATTTATTCCCATGCTATGCGTGGGAATGACAGATATTTAAAGGAACTTCATGTACGGATATTACCGTGTTGCAGCTGCTGTCAATAAAACTGTTGTAGGGAACCCTGCAAAAAATGCTGAAGAAGTTTTAGCACTCATCAATGAAGCACATAAAAAAGAGGTTTCTGTCATTGTATTTCCAGAGCTTACGCTTACAGGATACACTGCCAGTGACCTTCTCCTTAATCAAACACTCATCGCTTCACAAAACGAATCATTAAAGTATATATTAAAAAATATACATAATATCAATACCATAGCTATTGTAGGTATAGCTGTGTTTGAGGCAGATAGACTCTATAATTGTGCCGCTGTCATACAAAATGGAAAAATACTTGGGATTATACCAAAATCCTACCTTCCAAACAAAAAAGAGTTCTACGAAAAACGTCAATTTACTACAGGGCGAGATATTACACGCTCAACCACTGACCTGCTAGATCTTGAAGTACCTTTTGGAGTAGACCTTCTCTTTGGCGATAAAAAAGATATGACATTTGGTGTAGAGATATGTGAAGATCTATGGGCTGTGACACCACCTTCAAACCACATGGCAAGTAATGGTGCCAACCTACTCTTCAACTTGAGTGCGAGCAATGAACTTATAGGTAAACATGAATACCGTGAAGAGTTGGTACGTACGCAAAGTGGGCGTTGTATGGCGGCATATGTCTATGCAAGTGCAGGTGTAGGTGAATCTACAACCGATACGGTCTTCGGTGGACATAGTATCATTAGTGAATATGGCTCTACATTAGTACAAAATGAGCGTTTTAACATGAAAAGTAACCTCATTACTGCTGATGTAGACTTAGAGCGTTTAAAATGGCTTAGAGCGAATGAGTCAAGCTATGGTGATGCAAGACGTAAAAAGACACGCGTGATCAAAGTAGATACCCTTCCAAATATTTCTGCTATAGAACGAGACATCACATCTATGCCTTTTGTGCCGTCACGTTATGCAGATAAAAAACACCGTTGTGACGAGATAGTCCACATTCAGGCACATGGGCTCATTAAACGTATGACCCATGCACATATTAAAAAGGCTGTCATAGGCATAAGCGGTGGACTTGATTCAACACTTGCCCTACTCTCTACACACAGAGCTTTTGAAATGATGGATTGGGATACCAAAGATATCATCGCTGTGACCATGCCTGGTTTTGGTACAACCAGCCGAACAAAATCAAATGCAGTGAAGCTTTGTGAGGCTTTAAATGTCACTCTGAAAGAAGTAGACATCACAGACATTTCACTCAAGGAATTTGAAGCTATAGAACATGACAAAGATGAACACAGCGTAACATATGAGAATGTTCAGGCAAGAGCAAGAACTTCTATATTAATGAATATGGCAAATAAGGAAGGTGGTCTTGTTATCGGTACAGGTGACCTCAGTGAGATAGCACTTGGCTGGTCCACTTATAACGGTGACCATATGAGTATGTATGCCCTTAACTCAGGCATACCAAAAACACTTATACAGTATGTTATAGAATACTTTAAATCAAACAAAGACATTGCTGAGATCATAGACGATATACTTGACACACCTATAAGCCCTGAACTACTCCCCCATGATGGTGATGAGATAGTCCAGGAAACAGAAAATATCGTTGGTCCATACGAGCTTCATGACTTCTTTTTATACCACTTCATCAAGTACGGAGCTAAACCTTCAAAAATTCAATACTTAGCGCTTATAGCGTTTGATACTAAATACGATGAAGACACCATAAACAAATGGTTAAAGCTATTTTTACGTAGATTTTTCACACAACAGTTCAAACGTTCCTGTATGCCTGACGGTCCAAAAGTTGGTACCATATCTCTAAGCCCAAGAGCAGACTGGAAGATGGCTTCTGATGTAGATTTTGAGATTTGGATCAGGGAACTGGAACAATGAATTTCAAACCTGTAAAACATTTCATAAAAATTATGCTACAAGGTCTCTTTTGGCTTTTACCTATTGTGGCTATACTGATCATTTTGTCATGGCTTTATGGGAAGATTGATATGCTGGTTGGAAAAGTATTTAGACTTATCGGATTTGCACCTGAAAGCCATGAGTTCTTGTGGAGTTTACTCGTTATCTCTATCTTCTTAGTCATCCTGTATATCCTTGGATGGTTTGTAAAAACAAGACTTGCTGATCTCTTTGAGTACTTGTTTTGTAAAATTCCCGGATATAATACGATCAAAGGTCTTGTTGGGATATTCAATTCATCCAAAGAGGGGAAAAATCAGGTACTTGTCGTAGCTATAAAAGGTTTTGCAACGCAAGGCTATAATATAGGTTTAATGTACTCACAAAAAGAGAGTATCATTAAAGATCACTATACTGTTACACTGTCTATGTCACCTATACCAAATGGTGGTTTTATGTTTGAAGTACCTAAAGAGAAGATATTTGTCATAGAACATGCAACTTTTGATAACAACCTGCAGTACCTCCTCTCTATGGGGGTAAGAAGTTTTACAGAAATTTTAAAAACCGAACCAAAAAATATAGATGAACTTATGGTCTTAACTGAATGGTTAAAATTAGAAGAAAATAAAAAGGATATATAATGTATACACACATCAAACGATTTGCTCTACTTTCACTGCTACTCCTACTCACTGCATGTAGTACATCTTCTACACTGAAGTATGAGAACTCAAACCTAAACCTTCAAATAGAAGATAAGCGCATACAGGTACCCAGTACACAGGTAAAATCAACAAGAGAAAACTTTAGTAGCCTCTTTTTAGAACAAAAACTTTTACGTTTAAATGATGGTAGTCTGGTCATGTTTGAAGAAGCCGAAACAGATATGCAGTATACGTTTAATCATATAACCACTAGAACTATCTCCGTTGTTTTTGATGCGATCAAAGCCATAAAAATATATGAAAAGAATTTCATATATGCCTATCAACTGGTTTTAAAAGATCAAAGGGTTCTAAACATTATAGTTTCACAAGGGTATGACCAGGAGTTACAAATGGTTTATGGCATGAGTACAAAGCAATTTATCACAGCCCTGAACCGTTTGAATGCCAATATCAGTACTGTGCCGTATCCTAATGCCATTCAACTTAAAAATGAACCTAACCCTCTTCTAAGTAATTGGACAACATGGAAAGTTAGCTTCTATCCTTTAGTGATTCCTGTTCGTCTTATGGGACGAATGTAGGAATAAAAGGCATCTTAGATAAATAAAATGAAAATATTTCTTTTACCTAAGGTTATAAGTAAATAAAATAAGCTACAATATATGCGATGAAAGATGAGATTCGAGTTCATCTTCCGTGTGTTAAGTGTGTGCGATGCCCAGCTAGACTCCGAAAGACTCTCTTCAAATTTGATTCCGCTTGATTATCAGCAATGATAATTGGTGAAAATTATTACCCAAAGGTACAACAATGGCAGAAACAGTTAACGGTACAGTTAAATGGTTTAACGACGAAAAAGGTTACGGATTTATACAACAAGAGAACGGTGGAGCAGATGTATTCGTACATTTCCGTCAAGTAAACAATGATGGTGGTGGTCGTGTGACTCTCGCTGAAGGTCAAGCAGTAACATTTGAAGTTGGTGAAGGTCAAAAAGGCCCACAAGCTGAAAACGTAACACCACTTTAGTAGTGGTTTTGCAGGCTCTTTGCCTGCAAATATATATTTAATTTTTCTCTCTCTTTTAATAATTCACTTTTAAATCTTTATCATATGATATCTCAAACAGTATCTTTATCTTTTTAGACTCATTTGGAGCAATCGTAATCTTCATCTCGATCTCACCCTCTTTTTTCATTGTATAGTCAACTTTTTTCTCAGATGTGATACTTAGTAATTTCACCTTGATCTCTTCGGTCGTTGCAGTTGGTATACGTTCTGTGAGTGTTAATGTTTTTACTTTATCTGATTTATTGGTGAATACAAGGTTAAAGCCATCTTTTTTACGTTCGGTACCGCCAAAGATACCTGTTTTACGGTCTTTTTGTACCATAGGCGTACGTAAAATATGGATATCTTCATCAATTTGAGTGTAGAGGTTATAGTTTTTATCTCTATATTCACCTACTGCATTTTCATTGATCATTTCATTCTCAGACTTTATTTTCCAACTATTATTATCTATCTGATATTTTGGCTGAAATGAACAGACTTGAAACGCTTTACTATTTCTATAAGGAAAGGCACGTAATTCACAGTTCAATGCTGCCTTCCACGTCAATACTTTTACATCAAGTGGTACACCAGTTGATGGAAGCATTAAATTTTTAATTTTATACTCTCTGGTATCTTCATAAGATGCGGCAGGTACAGGTATGCTCATTAAGACACTATCTGAGACACCTTCTTCAGCCACCATCGCCATATCCATCCTTAATGCTTTGGCTTTGGCTCTTTTGTACTCTTGCTTTTGTTGTGGCACATATTTACTAACGATCCAAGGGTTAAAATGTACTGGTTCAACATACTGCTGTGCTCTACGATAATAGAACATCGCACTGTCTGCTTGTATATCCACACCTGAACGATTTTTGATAGCAAGGTACTGGGTGACAGTTAACTCTTTACCCTTTGAAATATCTGCTTCATAATGTGTAGCAAATGAAACATATCCGTAAGGAATACTCAACTCGATCTCTTCAGCACAGACCTTTGTACTTTTCAAGGCTTGTCTCTTTGGAGCCTGTTTTCTAAAAGCAACCTGCTGGAACCTACTCTCTTCTACAAGTACTTTCTCTTTTGTCTCAAGTCTTGACTGTTCTTTTCCTATGCTTCGTGCTGATTCTATCCATGCATTCGCATCGTATGTTGTAGGCTGAGGAAGAGAAATAAGTTGTGCCAGTACTTTTTTGTTTGCCTGAACAGCTCTGACTTTCTCCTCCGTATCTTTCAATCCTGTTAAAAGTCTACATAGTCTCTCATCACTTGGACAGGTAGTAGATGAAAAAAGTTCAAGTGTTGTACCTTCACATTTTGCTTTGATACCCTGTCCAAAACCTATAAAGTTAGTTTGGGAAAGAGTAGTATAAAAGGTTTTATCTTGATAAACAGCCAAGGAAGAAGCATAAGCTATGCTACCGCTTAGCAGCAAAATGGATAGAGATCTTGAAAGTGTCATAATAATCCTTTAGTACATTAGTTGGATTATTATAACAAAAGGAGTCCTAAATTTTGTTAGTCCTTTTTATTTTTCTTTTGTAAATAATCGTAAATTGCTTTGACCTCTTCATCTGTGAGGTAATAACGGGGCATGACTTTATGGTAACTGTTTACCGAGATGATCATCTCTTTGAGAGTCTTTGCACGGATATCTGCACCTTTAAGTACTTCTTTCCCATGTATATCCTGATAATGGACGATCACTTTCCCCTCACCTACTGTACCATGACACTGTGAACAGCTTACTCCCCTAGGATTATTGTAAAGCATTTCACCATATTCATAATGAGAGATAAAATCTTCTTGTGCGGACAATAATAAAGGAAATAATAACCATAATACTTTCATCATTCACTCCACATATGAGACTTCTTGCATAAGCTATTAAATTTATGCAAAAAGTCTATAGATATTTTTGATATAATACCTTAAAAATTATTAGGGTACCTCTTATGCAACTCATCGATGGAAAATCTCTAGCCAAAAAAGTACAAGGTTCCGTATCCCAGGAAGTCTCAGATCTTAAGCAACAAAAAAACATTGTCCCGGGACTTGCAGTCATACTCATAGGAGATGACCCTGCAAGCCATGCCTATGTCAAAATGAAAGCAAAAGCCTGCGAAAATGTAGGGTTTTACTCCATTACACACAACATGCCTGATACCATCAGCCAAGATGAGATCATCGCAACGATAGAGATGATGAACAATAATCCTCGTATAGACGGAATATTGGTACAACTTCCGCTGCCTAAACATGTAGATACAGATAAAATACTTGAAGTGATTGATCCTAAAAAAGATGTAGATGGTTTTCATGCTTATAATGTTGGCCGTTTAGTCACTAACCTTGATGCATTTGTTGCATGTACTCCACTGGGTGTCATGAAAATGTTTGAAGAGTATAACATAGACCTCAAAGGTCAAGATGTATGTGTAGTGGGTGCCTCCAACATCGTAGGTAAACCTATGGCTTCATTACTTCTCAATGCAGATGCAACTGTCACGGTAACACATATATTTACAAAAGACCTCAAAGCACATACACTGAATGCTGACATAGTCATTGTCGGTGTAGGTGTTCCAGGTCTCATAAAAGAAGATATGATCAAAGAAGGTGCTATCGTGATAGACATTGGTATCAACCGCATAGAAGATGGTTCACTTGTAGGTGATGTAGACTTTAAAAATGTTAGTCCTAAATGTTCATACATTACACCTGTGCCAGGTGGTGTTGGACCCATGACCATCGCTATGCTTCTTAGCAACACACTGAAATCAGCAAAGGCCAGAGCTTAATGAAGAAATTTTTATCTGCTTTTTCACGTTTCGCAAGTTCCTGGACAGGGACGATCATCATTGTTCTTTTTCTTATCTTCTTTGTAGCACAATCATTTGTCATTCCTTCAGGATCCATGAAAAGAACACAACTCATCGGTGATTTTTTATTTGCAAAAAAGTTCTCATATGGTATTCCTATCCCTCACTTACCATGGTTAGAGATTCCGATCTTACCTGATTTCAACGATAATGGACACCTCATTGAAGGTCCTAGACCCGAAAGAGAAGAGATCGTTATCTTCCGAAATCCACAAACACCTAAAATACACTTTGTAAAACGTTGTGTAGCTGTTGGCGGAGATGAAATTCTTTATGCAAATGAAAAACTGCTTATTCATTTTCATGAAGGAGATGCCTATATAAAAGAAAATTATCCAAAAGAGAAAATACTTTCACTAAGAGGTAAACTCTGGGTAGAAAATCCATACATGGAAAAATACCCGGGTATACAATATGCACCTGAAGGCGTAGACATCTTCCAGGGACTTTTACGTTTCTATGCCTATAATAAAGATATAGACATGGTACCCGTATATGTAGAAGACTTTAATGCTCCTACGTATGAGGTACTGGGAAAAGGTATGAATGCGCTCTATGCAAAAGTAGATGAAGACCACTTCTATATGATAGGAGATAACCGTGACAACTCTAATGATAGTCGTTTCTGGGGTGCTGTTCCATATAAACTCATCGTAGGGAAACCTTGGCTTATCTATATGAGTTTAGAGACACGTGCATACGAGAGCGTACTGGATGGTGACAGTAATGGTGGGGGTAAAGACAATACAGGACTCAAACGTCTTTGTGGAGAGATCGCTATAGACAGTGAAGAGTGTGAAGAGATCTGGAATAACAGACGCTTTACTGTACGTTGGGGACGTGTAGGTAGACGCATTGACTCTATCCAAACGGAAGCACCGATAGAATAAAGGATATCATAAATGTCAAAAAAATTTTACATCGCAACAGATCACGCCGGATATGCACTTAAAGCTTACGTAAAAGATTTTGTCACCGATTTAGGACATGAGATCGTTGACCTTGGTCCAGACTCTGCTGATCGTGTAGACTACCCAGACTTTGCAAAAAAATGTGCAGATGCAGTTATAGCAGATGAAGGAAGCTTCGGTATCCTAATCTGTGGTACAGGTATCGGTATAAGTATCTCAGCAAATAAAGTGCCGGGAATCAGAGCAGCTCTTTGTCACGATACCTATACAGCAAAACTCACCAGACAACACAATGATGCGAATATCCTCTGTTTTGGAGAACGTGTCGTAGGAAAAGGTGTCATAGAAGACATGATAGAAACTTTTGCTTCGACAGAATTCGAAGGCGGAAGACACGCAGGACGCATAGCCAAAATAGAAGGCTGTTCCCTAGGCGCAGACCTAGGATAAACACACAGTTGTAAAATAACACGCGTAAGCAATTAAACCATTAATCACGCAACGCGTGTCTTTGTCGTTCCGAACGCCCAATGCACCCCACTTACGCTTTAGCGACGGAGGGTATCGCCATTTAGTGGCAGAAAAGCAAAGCGATTCGAGAGGAACGACGCTTTTTGCTCTACTTTTTCTAAAAAAGTAGAAGAGAAACACCACCACAGTCCAAATAAAGGGAAACTAAATAAAATGAGCACATTAAGCCCAGAAGAAGAAAACATACTATTAGAAAGTATAAGAAGTATTCCAGACTACCCACAACCCGGTATCATTTTCAAAGACATTACTACCCTCATCTCTAATGCAAAAGCTTTTAACACAATTATGTCCCATCTTGAAAAACGCTATGCAAGTTATGAACTGGACTACATCGCAGGTATCGATGCAAGAGGCTTCATCTTTGGTGCAGCACTAGCAGACAGACTTGGTATCGGTTTTGTACCTGTTCGTAAAAAAGGAAAACTCCCTTACACAACTGTCTCTGAAAAATATAGTCTAGAGTACGGCTTTGATGAAGTAGAGATACACATCGATGCATTTGAGTACGAAACAGGGGAGAAATCTGCCAATGTTCTACTTATTGATGATCTCATAGCCACAGGAGGCACAGCAAAAGCAGCTGCAAACCTCATAGATAAGGTCGGTGCGAACTGTGTAGAAGTTTGTTTTATCATGGAACTTGCATTTTTGAAAGGTAAAGAAGATTTTTCTACACCTGTTTATTCGGTTTTAGTTGAGAATTAATGTTAAAGAAAAAGCAAACACCACAAAGTAGACTTATACTCTTGATCAGTCTTTTGTTTGTACTGTTCTATAATTATGCATTTTTTAAAAACACCATGCACTTTTACCCTGCTATTGCTGAGAATATTGGTTTTTTACTCTCTTTGGCCGTTGTTCTTTTTGCATCCACTTCTTTAGTGCTTACCTTATTTAGCTCAAAATGGACAACCAAACCCCTTATCATCATCATATTGATCATCTCATCCCAAACAAGTTATTTTATGAATACCTATAATGTTATCGTAGATGACAGTATGATACGTAATACATTCCAAACAGATATGAAAGAGTCTATGGATCTTTTTTCCATACAACAGCTTATATATCTTCTTGTATTAGGTATCATTCCTTCTTATTTCGTTTATACGATACCTTTGGACTATAGAGGGAAAAAAAGAGAATTCCTCAGTCGTATAAAACAAGTAGGTCTCTTAAGTATTGTCATTTTACTAACCCTTTTTATCTTCTCAAAAAACTATGCCTCTTTTTTCAGAGAACATAAGCCATTACGCTATTCAGTGAATCCAACCTTTTGGATTTACTCTTTAGGTAACTATGTAGGTAAGACATTTAGCACAACTGATCAAGATGTGACACCTTTAGGTCTAGATGCAAAAGTCAATAAAAAAAATTCTAAGATGCCTAAGCTGGTCATAATGGTAGTAGGTGAAGCTGTAAGAGCTGATCATTTGTCATTTAATGGTTATGATAGAGAAACTACCCCTTTACTCAAGAAAGAGAATATCATCAATTTTCCTAACCTCTTCTCATGTGGTACCTCCACAGCAGTATCTGTACCATGCATGTTTTCAAAGTATGATAGAGAAAACTATAGTTACAAAAAAGGCTTGCAGAGTGAAAATGTGCTTGATGTACTAAACCATACCAATGATATCTCTGTGATTTGGATTGAGAATAACTCTGACTCCAAAGGTGTTGCATTAAGAGTTCCATATGTTTGGTACAAAAATAATGTATTCAATACTAAGTGTTATGAAGGTGAATGTAGAGATGAAGGCATGCTAGTCGGGTTAAAGCCATATATTCAAGTACATAAAGGCAAAGATATTTTGATAGTGCTACATCAAATGGGTAATCACGGTCCTGCTTATTTTAAACGTTATCCAAAAGCATTTGAAAAATACACACCAACATGTAAAACCAATCAGCTAGAGGCATGTACGCAAGAAGAGATCTCTAACGCCTATGACAATTCTCTTTTGTTTACTGATGATTTCTTATCGCAAACCATACAACTCTTAAAAGAACACAATACTACACACCAGACTGCCATGATCTACATGAGTGACCATGGAGAAAGTTTGGGAGAAAATGGTTTATACCTTCATGGTATGCCTTATTTCATAGCACCGGATGCTCAGAAGAATGTTGCGACACTTATGTGGTTCGATGAGACTTTACATAAAAGTCTTAACATACAAAACATAGATACCCATGCAGCATATTCACATGATAATCTTTTTCATACCCTGCTTGGTCTTTTTGAAGTAGAGACAGAGGTGTACAAAAAAGAGATGGATATACTCCACATTAAGAAGTAGAAGTAGAAGCAGCTTTCTTTTTAACTTCAGGTTCTACGAACTCTCCTTTAATAAGCCCTGCTTCATGTAAGAACTGAGAGGGTTTATAATCGATCTTCTTTACCTTGTCAAATTTTGAAAGAGAAAGATAGAGCTTGTCTTTTGCCCGTGTCACTGCAACATAAAAGAGTCGTCTCTCTTCTTCTATACTTGACATCATCTTTCTGTTTGGAAACCTTCCATCTACCAGATCTATGACATAGACCTCAGGAAATTCAAGTCCTTTACTGGCATGTACCGTAAGCAGGTTTACCCCCTCACCTTCACTCAGTTCATTTCCTCCTAAGACCATTGCATTCACAAAACGTCTTAGCTCACCATATTGTCTAGAGAGGTCAAAAAGTAGCCTTGCTTTTCTTTCTATGCGTTCTTTTGACAGTCTTTTTTTCTCTTCATCTACTTCACCAGATTTTAGTCTTGCACGTTGCGTAGATAAGATCTCTATGATATTTTTGTAGAGACCAGAAGTAATGGCACTCTTGATCACCTCTGAGGGTTTTGAGAGTTGATGCAGACTTTTCATAAGGGTATGAAACTCTTTAAAAAATGTTACACCATCAGACGTTAATTTTGGATGTTTGAGTAGTGGGTGGTTATATATAGCCATATCTAAACCTAAATGTTTAAATCTTGCCGCTGTTCCTATTTCCTGATCATCATCAAAGAGTCCGAGTTGTACATTTTTGTTTGGGTTTAATTTTGGGAGGTCATGTACTTTTGGATAGAGTACACCTTGCATGAAATTTCCCTGACCAAAATGTAAAAAACACTGAAAAAACTCTTTAGAATGTGCCGAACCGACACCTCTGGCATATTCAAATATGTGTATAAATGCCATCATATCTTTTGGATTGACCAGTAAGGCTAAAATATCCAGTAAGAACTTTATCTCTTTAGCATCAAAAAAGCTTGTACCACCCTTACGCTTACATGGTATACCATATTCACGTAAACTTGCCTCCACACCATCTGCTGAGGAGTTATTTCTAAAAATAACAGCTATCTGGTCATTGGGTACATAGGTGTGTTTTATATCCTGTGCAATGGACTGATACTGTTCAAAAAGGTCATTGTACATCAACAGTCTGGGAGGCAGACTTTTCACTACACGACCTACTTCAAGTTTTTTAGGATAGATACGTTCATTTCTTTCTATCACACGATTAGCCAATGAAAGGATAGGTGCAGTGGAACGATAATTGGTTTTGAGGGTAAAGACAGTAGCATTAGGATAACGTGTTGAATACGTGGCGATGTTCTCGATATTTGCACCGTTAAATGCATAGATACTTTGATCATAGTCGCCTACACAAAAGAGTGAATGCGGCTTAAGGCTATCTATAAGTGCAGACTGAAGTGTATTGGTATCCTGGTATTCATCTACGAGTACCTCTTCAAAGGGTATGGTATTTTCCTTCAAATGTGCATTCATTCGTAAGAGCAGGTCATTAAAGGAAGCAAACCCATAGTCGATCTTCTCTTTCTCAAACTCATGTGTAATGTCAAGATACACATCCATCGCTACTTCATGGTCCGGATATTTCTCTAAAAACCATACATCAAAAGTATCCAACGAAGCATTTTGATACAAAGAGTACATCTCATACAGATATGTAGCAGAAAAAGGCTGTATAGGGAGATTCATACGTTCAAAATTACGTTTTTCATAGATACTTCGAAAGAGTGTTTTAAGCTCAGCAGGCTGTTTGAGTGCAAGGTTTGGGTAAATTTCTTTGAGCCAACGGTAAGAGACAGCATGAAAGGTTCCTGATTCTATCTTGCTGACCACTTTTTTAGGAAAGTAACGTTCAAGACGGGCGATCATCTCCCCTGCTGCTTTATTGGTAAATGTAAGAAGTAAGATACTCGAAGGTTCAACACCACTCTGTAAAAGATGCGCGATACGCCCTACAATGGTAGAGGTTTTACCTGTACCGGCAGAAGCTATGATCAGGTTATGTCCAAGGGGTGCAGTAGCAGCACTTAGCTGCTCTTCATTGAGGGAGCTAAGAGGCATATAGTTCTAGTTAAGACCAAGGATATAGTAAGTGTTTTTATTGTCTACTTTTTCTATGAGAAGTTTATATTTATCTGCCCAGTGTTTAACAAGAGCATTAAAGGCTGAAAGATTGTCCGCTGAAGGATCTTCTTCACACTTGATCTTAAGATGATCTTCCGAGTTTGACATCGCAATAAAAGCTTTTTCTACTGCTAAAGCATCATTAAATGAAGGAATATGCTGTGAAAATTTCTCAAAACCTTTTGTATTTGCGATGATATCATTGATTTGTTTGAGTGTTTGATCCGTTTTTGTATAGCCAAGTTGTGTTAAAAGTGCTTCGGGAGTAAGTTCGAGATGCATTGTTGTCCTAAGTAGTAAATTGAGGAGTCAATTGTAGCAAATTTTTGATTAGTAAATCGTTATAGACATTAAAAACAACACTGTCTAAATACTAAAACAGTGTGTCAGTAGAAACTTCAACTCTAGCTATAAGATCTTTATAGTGTTCCACATTTTGGAATGCTTTTTCATAACGCCAACGTAAAACAAACTCGATGATCTCGTTTTTAAGCGTATTCTCCAATGTTTCAGCTTTACCAAAATAGCCTAAAGAGATATTTTTTGCTTTCTTTTTACCATTTTTATCTGGTTCATATGTAATAGCAATGATCTGAATATATTTACCTTCACGCACTTGGGCAAAATCTTCTTCTTTTAATCCAATACCGGAAATATTCATAGCTTTATAAATAAAAACCTGATCAAAATCGGGTGACTTTTCAAAGATTTTAAGTTTTTCATAGAGCTGTTTTACCCGTATAATATTTTCATTTCGAACATTATCAGTATTGATCTCTGTTTTTTTAGTATGTTTTTTTTCACTTAGTTTAATCTCTTGAACAGGAGCTGAAACCTTATGGGTTTTTCTCTCTTTTGCTTCTATTTTTTCGTCCAAACGACTTGTAAGTGCCTTTAGTTTATCTAAACTACTTGCCATCTCTTTTCCCTATATGCGGGCATTTCAGCCCTTGTAAAATATATGTAAAATATATATTATTAAATATAATACTGTAGATTAAGTTATAGTTGCTTTAAATCATAGTGAATAATATCAATTTTTCTATTTATTAATGTAAAAGATTATATTTATTAGTATATATGCCCCTCTAAAAGCACCTATAACCATACTTTAGATAAAATCTATACTAATTATACTTAGGATACATAGATGGATTATTTAGAAATTATTGGTGGAAAAAAGTTAAGTGGGAATGTCACGATCTCTGGAGCAAAAAATGCTGCCTTACCTATCATCGCTGCAACGCTGTTGAGTGATAAAAAAGTGACATTGACAAACTTACCTAATGTTGTGGATATCAGAACCCTGTTAAAACTTCTTACTATGCTTGGTGGTACGGTAGATCATGACAATACTGTTGCAGATATAAATAATGGTACGGTCACTTCCACCAAAGCTGTCTATGAGATAGTCTCACAAATGAGAGCATCCATTTTGGTACTTGGTCCCCTACTCGCAAGATTTGGAGAGTGTGAGGTCAGTCTTCCTGGTGGTTGTGCTATTGGACAGCGTCCTATTGATCTTCACCTCAAAGCTTTAGAAGCTATGGGAGCACATATTGAGATAAAAGGTGGATATGTCCGTGCTGAAGCAAAAGATGGACTTAAAGGTGCAAAGATCGTTTTTGATAAGATCACCGTTGGCGGTACTGAAAATACTGTGATGGCTGCTGCCCTTGCGCATGGCACAACCACTATCCTCAATGCAGCCAAAGAACCTGAAGTCGTACAACTCTGCGAAATGATACGTGATGCAGGTGTTAAAATAGAGGGCATAGGCACCGATGAACTTACCATAGAAGGTACCTGTGGAAACCCTTTAAATTTTCAAACATTAGATATCATTCCAGACCGTATAGAAGCAGGAACATACCTTTGTGCAGGTGCCATTACAAACTCCAGCATTACACTTAACAAAGTTAATCATGGGCATATTAGAGCCTCTATAGACAAGCTTGAGTCCATGGGATGTACTTTTGATCTCCAAGATGACAGTATCACTATCTTTCCCACAGATCATTTAAAACCTGTAAATCTTATCACCATCGAATACCCTGGCTTCCCTACTGATATGCAAGCACAGTTCATGGCACTTGCAGTCATTGCAGAAGGCGAAAGCCTCATTGAAGAACGTCTCTTTGAAAACCGCTTTATGCATGTGAGTGAACTCAACCGTCTAGGTGCAGATATTTGGCTCAAAGGGAGTACTGCTGCTGTTAAGGGTGTGGAACACTTGTATGGAGCAGATGTTATGGCTACAGACCTAAGAGCATCTTCTGCACTTGTCCTGGCTGCTCTGGTTGCTGAAGGTACAACAAAAGTAAGACGCATCTATCACCTTGATAGAGGATATGATGATCTTGAAGGAAAACTCTCTGCCCTTGGTGCAGATATAGTAAGAAAAAAAGAGAGTTGATTCCAAATCAACTCTAATTAATATTTGATTAAACATCTTTTGCTATACTCCTAAAAAATTAACTAGGAGAGAATATGTCTGAATTAAAAAAATTCCGTCTCATCAATAAAATAGAAGGTATCTCATTTATCATCTTGATCTTTATCGCAATGCCACTAAAATATAGTTTTGGTTTCCCAATAGCAACGAAAATTGTAGGTATGTTACATGGGCTTTTCGTTTTTGCCTTTATCTACCAGATCATTGAAGCAAAAAAAGAAGCTGGATTTACACTTAAAGAGACTGGTCTTTACACTATCTTGTCACTTATCCCGTTTGGATCATTCTATACAGATAAACTACTTGCTAAAAAAATGCCAGTAGAATCCCCTATAAAGTCTTAAAAACAACCTTCCCTGCTTCCACAACTGCCACTTTATGCTGGCAGGCTTGTGAAGGTAATGAAATATATTTTCCCAATACTAATGACTGGTGAAAATGTCCTTCTATCACCATATCAACATCTTCATAATGTTTTAGTATTTCCCCTACTCTTTTTTCAAAGCCGCTAAAGTGGTGACAAATATTTTTTTGTGAAAGTTTTTTCATACGATGGTTTATAATGGCTTTTTCAAAAGGTCTTAATAGTGTCAGTGTGGTCTTGTTACGTAACAATTTACAGTATGTATCATACCCAAACCCTGTTTCATACTTATCACCATGAGAGATAGCTACACTTTTATCAGCCAATGTGAAATTAATCGGCTGTTCTTCTCTGGAATAGACTTTCATATTTGGGAAAACCTCTTCAAGACAAAAATCATGGTTCCCTTCAAAATAATGTATCTCTACTGTCTTTGAGAGTTTTTGTAAGAGCTGTATAGCTTCACTTGAGAAAGTTTGGATGTAATCGTTGTATCCAAAGAGCAGATCGAAGTTATCACCCATCAAAAAGATCTGCTGGGTAGAGATCTCTTTTGTTTCTAATTTTTTCAGTAGTGCTAAAAAGTCATCACCATGATGTGGGTAATGGGAGTCTGCTATGAAGATAGCATTTTCTTTGATGACTGTCATTCTCTCCCCTTTTTAATCACACGCTAGTGTGCCTTGTTGTGGCGAACGCCCTTGAAAGCAAAGCGATTCGAGAGCCACAACGATTTTTTTGCTTCGTTTTTTTCTAAAAAAATGACGAGAACAACAACGCCTCAAATTAACTAAGAGGAAATCAAAAAACATATATATAATTACATATACCTATTATCCCTTACGGCATATAAGGAATAACCGGTAACCCCATACCTTCATGATATCCACACATCAAGTTCGCTGCAGCAAGTGCCTGAGAACTAGCCCCTCTCAGTAAGTTATCAATAGCAGAACTCACAAACAAGGCATTGCCTTTTTTGATGGCATAAATATCACAAAAATGTGTCCCCGCCGTACTTTTAATATCCACAGGTGTTTCACGTATACGTATAAATGCATCATCTTTATAATGTTCTTTAAGTAATGCTATAGGGTCTACATCTTCTTTTAGCGTACCATAAACAGAAACCAGTTCACCACGTGTCGCAGGTATGAGATGTGGCACAAAATTTACGTTTATTTTCACACCATGCACTTTTTCTATCTTCTCTGCAATCTCAGGTTCATGACGATGATCAAATGCTTTATAAGCATAAATGTTTTCATTCATATTGACAAAATGACCATTTTCAGAAAGACTTTTTCCAGCTCCAGAGAGTCCTGATTTTGCATCAACAAAAAGTGGTGCATTGGCATCAAGATATGGCACAAAAGGTAAAATACCCAGTAATGTAGCTGTAGGGTAACATCCTGGACCCGCAGCAAGATTGGTCTTTTTAAGTTCATCACGATAATACTCTACCAAAGCATAGACAGACTCGCCTAAATGCTCTTTATCATCATGTGGACAGTAGTTCTCTTCATAGGTATCAAGATCTAAACGATAATCAGCCGACAGGTCTACCACTTTCACACCCAGTTCTAAAAGTTCTTTTGCAAAACCCATAGAAGCCTTATGAGGAAGTGCAAGAAATACAAGTTCACAACGCTCTGCTACTGTTGCAGGATCCGCTTTTTCTACAGGTAAGGAGATGACATCCACAAGTGATGGATGTAGCTCTTCTACAGTGATACCCCCTTGTGTAGTTGCAAGATAGCTAAGTTGAAACCCGCCATGTGTCACTAACATTTTTACCAATTCTAAACCAGTATATCCACTCGCACCTACTATTCCTACTTTAATACTACTCGGCATTTAGTGCCTCGGTGCATTGAATTTTAATTCTTATCATCTTTTATCCTAATACGATCTCTACATATGACACTTCTTCAATATCATACTTTTTTTTACCCGCTGGCAGTACAAGTACCACTTCATCACCCTCTTCTTTACCTATAAGCACTCTAGCCATAGGTGACTGTAAAGAGATAAGCCCTCTACTTGGGTTGGACTCCTGTGCACCTACCAGTGTATAAGTGATCTCTTCTTCAGTCTCCTGGTCGCAGAGTACTACTGTTGAGCCAAAGCTTACACGTTCATGTGCTAAGCCCTTAGGTTCAACCACTTGTGCTCTACCTACAACATCTGTCAATTCTGCGATACGCGCTTCCATAAGTCCCTGTTTGTCTTTTGCCGCATGGTATTCTGCATTTTCTTTTAAGTCACCAAGTTCTCTGGCTTCATCTATGATCTTAGCGATGATGCCTCTTTCATGTGTTTTAAGCTGTTCAAGTTCTTCTGAAAGTCTTGTATAGGTACTGCGTAACATCGGCTCTTTTTGCACGATATATCCTTTAAAATCGGTAATTTAAAGTATTATACCAAAAAGGTTATAATAGCGTTAAAATTATCAAAAAAGAATTGATTGATGAAAAAAATACTTATTACAAACGATGACAGTTATGAATCTGAAGGACTGTTGGCACTGGCACGAGCACTTAAACCTTTGGGACATGTTACTGTAGTAGCGCCAACGATGGAAAAGTCAGCATGTGGGCATTCACTGACACTTACAAAACCGCTGCACTTTGTAGAAATCGAAGAGGACTTTTATAAACTTGATGACGGTACCCCCTCAGACTGTGTCTTCCTCTCACTCACTAAACTTTTCCCTAAAGATTACAGACCAGACATCGTCATATCAGGTATCAATATAGGGTCAAACATGGGTGAGGATATCACCTATTCAGGTACGGCTTCAGCAGCTATGGAAGCTGTGCTTCAAGGCATTCCCGGTATTGCGATCTCACAAGTCTATAAAAACCATGGACAAAGCATCAAAGAGTTGGGTTATGGTTTAGCACAAGAGAGTATCGTAACGCTTGTACAGAAAATATTTGATGGTGACTTCCCTCTCCCTTCACGTAAATTCTTAAATATCAATATCCCTCCCATAGCAAGCGCTGAATGTAAAGGATTTAAGATCACCCGTGCAGGAAATCGTCTCTATGGCCACAATGCAGAAGTACACCACAATCCAAGAGGTAAAGAGTACTACTGGATAGGGTTACCTGAACTTGGCTGGATGGAGACCAAAGGGCATATCACAGATTTCGAGGCGGTCAATGACGGATATGTTTCCATCACTCCTGTACATTTAGACATGACCTCTTATGATGATATTAATATCTTAGAGAAATGGATATAAACATATGAGATTTCAACGATGTAAAATGCTTTTTGGAGATGAGAACTTTGAAAAGATCCAAAACAGCAAGATACTCATACTGGGTGTAGGTGGTGTAGGCTCATATGCCTTGGATTGTCTCTACCGTTCAGGCGTAAGTGACATCACCATACTCGACTTTGATGTCTATGATGAAACAAATCAAAACCGTCAGATAGGATCTGAAGCTGTAGGAGAAGTGAAAGTAGAAAGACTACAGACACTCTACCCTAATGTTAAAACGATCAACCAGCGCATGGATATGGTATGGGTTGAAAGCTTTGATTTTGACCCCTATGACATCGTCATAGATGCTGCAGATTCTACCAAGGTCAAAATAGAGGTTGCCAAAAAATGTTATAAAAAGCTCATCATGGCATTAGGTTCAGCAAAACGCTATGATACGAACAAAATAGAGGTTGCTTCTATTTGGAAAACGCATGGTGATGCACTTGCAAGAAAAATACGTAACGAACTTAAAAAATCAAAGTTCGATAGAAACTTTACGGTTGTGTTTTCACCTGAAGAAGATAAGTGTAAAGAGAAAGGTTCCTGTGTCGCAGTAACCGGAGCAGTAGGGTTAACTGTCTGTTCTGAAGCGATTAAAAGAATTTTGAAGTAACGTGAGGAACCCCTCACGTAAACAGAAAACTTATTTAAGTTTTCTATTTCTAGCTGCAAGCAAAGTCAATACAAACAATCCTGCTACAGCATAATATATCCATACAGGGATAGGGACTGGATCACCTGCCGCATATGAGTGAAGTCCTGAAAGATAATAGTTTACCCCAAAGTATGTCATGATCACTGTTGAGTATGCCCACATTGATGCTGCATTATAAATGAAGTTTGACTTCAATGCCGGTACAAATCTCAAGTGCAATACCACAGCATAGATAAGAATGGTCACTGCTGCCCATGTTTCTTTAGCATCCCAACCCCAGTAACGTCCCCAGGATTCATTTGCCCAAACACCGCCAAGGAAGTTTCCAATGGTAAGTAAGAAAAGTCCAACGATCAGTGACATTTCAGAGAGGTTTGTAAGCTCTTTAATGGAACGGTCTATATTCTCGTTTCCTTTTCCTCTCATAATATAAAGAATCATCACTAAGAAAGACAAGATAGAACCCAGTCCAAAGAATCCATCACCCGAGATGATCGTAGCCACATGGATCATAAGCCAGTAAGACTTTAGTACAGGTACAAGATTGGTTATCTCCGGGTTTATAAAGCTCATATGGGCCACACCCATCGTAATACCTGCGAGTAAAGCTGTTCCTGCCAAAGCAAAAGGTGAACGTCTCGCCAAAATAAGCCCTGCAAATACAGTAGATGCTGCGATAAAGACTATGGATTCATAGGCATTGGACCATGGTGCATGATCTGCGATATACCAACGGATAGCAAGCCCTATGATATGCATGGCAAAACCAAAGAAGAGGACTGCCATAGATAAACGCATGATCCACTTCATAGAAAATGCCGGTTTGATCACATTGATAAATGCAAATACCAAGAGGATAAGTCCCAAGAAGAGGTAAAGAGGCACCAATTTCCCAAAGAGTCCAAATTTGTTATATTTGATCTCCATTTCTATACGCTCTTTAGAAGGGATCACTTCTGAACCATATGTCTTCTGATATTTTTGTATGCCTCTTAAAGCAATGTCTGCATTAGCCCAGTTTCCTGTTTTTAAACCTTCAGAGATCATTTGGAAGTATGCAGCAATGCTTATACGTACCTCTTCACTCTGTTTTAAAGGATACTCTTTTATAGCATCCATCGGTGCCATCCATTTGTTGCTCACATCATCGGGTTTAGGGTAGATACGTAAAAGTGAACCCTGGTATGCCATAAAAGCAACATTGACACGCTCATCGATCTTAAGAAGCTCTTTATCATACTGTGACTGTTCAAGCGGTTTTTTCTTGCTGGCTTCTGTCACTGCGTTAAAGATCTTATAAGAGCTGTCACTCCTGCTAAAGAAATCAGAAAATCTAGCAAATTTTGTAGTCTCAGGTAAGCCCAATGTTACTGCCACTTTTTTATGCCCTACTTTGATCATAGGCACTGACTGATAAAGTTCCGGTTGCATGATCATACCAAGCAACATTTGTGTTGGTTCAACATTGTAAAGTGCTGATCTACCTGTTACCTTTGCTATCACTTCATGTGCCACAGTATCCATCGGTTTCATACGTCCCTGATGATCCTGCACTGCCAATGTACCAAAATTACGTGTATGCATTTTGTCATAAGACTGTATTCTCTCAAGTAGCTCTTCATCTATGGTAGGTGAAGCTGCATTGAGGTTTTGCGGAGCAAAAGCCATAAGCGCGATCATCATCACTGCTACAGCACTTGCCTGTAGTTTTCTTGTATTTTTAAGAAGTTTTTGAAATCTACTCGATGAGGAGAAAAGATTCCAGATCATACCAAGTGTAAGCAGTATGTACCCGATGTATGTTGGCCATGTTCCCGGGTCATGATTTACAGAAAGTACTGTTCCTTTCTCATCCTGATCGTATGATGATTGGAAGAAACGGTAGTTTCTATGGTCTAAGATGTGGTTCATATAGATCTCATATGGCATGTTAATATTTTGTTCTTTGTCAATCAGCACCACATCACTGGCATAAGAGGATGGAGTCATAGAACCAGGGTAACGCTCTAATTTAAAGTCTTCAAGCTTGATTGCAAATGGCACATGGATGATCTTTGCTCCCACACGAAGGTCTATATCAACCCCATCTATCTTCATCTTTTTGACCTGTCCTTGCTGACCTTGAAATGGCTGTGTGATCACTGTCTCACTCTTGTCACCCACAGATACTTTCCATCGCATGAATTCGGGTTTTCCGCCTTGCGTTTTAATGTCATTGGTATCCCACTTAAGTGAAGCACTTTCATGTTTATCTTTTAATACAATGGCATTTGATCCAAACTGGTATAACATTCTTTTTTTGAAATCATTATCTCCACCCTTGAGTTGACCTGGACTTTTATCATTCATGTTCAGTGTCTCAACAATGAATGGGAAGTTTAATTTAAGTGCATCGCCATCCTCTTTTATGAGAAATGTTGGTTTGTCTGTTGAGACATCCACGTTATATCCTACATAAAAGCTTCCAAAGTCTTTTCTTTCACCATTTGTTATATAAAACACTTCACCTCTTTGCCCAGTGGAGATCTTAAGTTCAAGCGTTTTTTTACCCTCTTTTACAGGGATCAGTTCCTGTTGTGCAGTAGGCATATATTCAAGCAATTCAACTTTTACTTCTTTATCATCTACTTTCAATGTATGTGACATCTTATTGCTAGTCATACTGGAGAAATAAAGCACTTCCTCTATCCCCGCACTCTTTTTATCTTTGTGTACATGTACCTGTAAAACTTTTTCTGCTGAAACCATAGTAGAACTCGTTGCACCTTCACGGATGTGCATCACACCTTCATAACCGATATAACGTGTGACTAAAGCACCAAAAGCGATCACAAGAAAGGAAAAGTGGAAAAGAAATACAGAAGGTTTTGTCTTGTAAGATTTGGTTCTGGCTAACTGATAGACCAGTATTGCTATAAAGTAGGCCAAAAAGACCTCAAACCATTTTGCTTTGTAGATGAGTGCCTGCGCCGTTTGTGTGCCATAGTCATTTTCTATAAACGTCGCCGCACCGACCAATGCACCAAATAAAAACAGCATCAGTACTGCCATTTTCATTGAAAAAATATGTTTCATTCCCTGTATCCTTTTGATAAGCCCTTAAAGGCATAATTAAAAAGATTATAGCCGATGTTTACTAACCCAATATTAATTGGGATTATTTATTTATGATTATAAATAAATCATTATAGAGTGTTACCTAATTAATCTCTAATACTAACCTGAAGCCTATAAAATAATTTTTTCCACCTGAGCCAAGATTGATACGTGAGGTAGAAGTACATTTTTGGGAGTCAGCATTGTATGAACCTCCACGAAGTACCCTGCCTTTATCATTGACTACACCATATGCAGAGCCATCACAAGGGGTTTTAGTATAGTCATCTGCATATCTATCTAAACACCATTCCCAGACATTACCATGCATATCATAGAGTCCCCATGCATTTGGTTTTCTAGTACCAACATTATGGGTCACTTTTTCAGCATTTTGAGCATACCAGGCATACGCTCCTAACATAGAGTCATCATCACCAAAACAAAACCTATTCGCATTACCTGCACGACAAGCATATTCCCACTCTGCTTCAGTAGGTAGTCTATATCTTTTACCTTCACGCTTACTTTTCCACTGTGCATAGGCAATAGCCTCTGTCCAACGTACACGACGAACAGGTACATCTAAGCCCAAATGTTCATGCCTATCTTCTGGTACTTCAGCACCAGTAGCCTGTGCATATAACATATAGTCTTCCACTGTCACCAAATATTTTGCCATTGCAATATCATAATCAATGATCACTTCATGTCTGGGTTTTTCTCTATCTAAAGCATCTTCATCATCTGTTCCCATAAAGAACTTTCCTCTTGGGAGTTGTATATAATTTTCATTTATCATTACTTCAACTCACCCCATGAGTCTCCAACAGATACTGAACATTCCAAAGGCACACCCAGTTTCAATACATTTGCCATCGAATGTACAAAACGTTTGCTTATTTCTTCTACTCTCTCTTCTTTGACTTCGAAGATAAGTTCATCATGTATTTGTAAGAGCATAAAAGCGTCAAGCTTTTCATCTTCTATCATCGCGTCTATCTCATTCATAGAAAGTTTTATGAGATCCGCAGCAGAACCTTGAAATACTGTGTTGACAGATTCACGCATAAACGCTGCTTTTTGCATACCGTTTGCAGCTTCATAATCAAAGATACGTCTTCTTTTTAAGATCGTCTCCACATAACCATCTATCTTCACTCTTTCCTGTATGCCTTCTAAAAAGTTCTTCACAGTAGGAAATGATGCAAAATAGTTAGCGATGATCTCTTTTGCCTCACCTGAAGAGATACCAAGCTCATCTGAAAGCTTTTTAGGTCCCATGCCGTAAAGCAGACCAAAATTCACTGACTTTGCAAAGCTTCTCTTCTCTTTAGCCTCTTCTTCACCAAAAAGTTTGATGGAAGTTGCCAGGTGGATGTCCACACCGTTGTTAAATGCATCCAGAAGTGCTGCATCTTTTGAGAAGTGTGCAAGCAGACGAAGTTCGATCTGAGAGTAATCTATAGAGACCAGTTTATAGCCCTCTTTGGCTACAAATGCTTCTCTAACTGAACGTCCCAGTGCAGAACGCACAGGTATATTCTGTAAATTCGGGTCTCTAGAAGAAAGACGACCTGTAGCTGTTCCTGTCTGTCCGAAAGAGGTATAGATGCGGCTCTCATCATCTGCATTTGCCAACTTTAACAAAGGCTCAACATAGGTAGAAAGGATCTTTTGATACTCACGATACGCAAGGATTTTTTCTATCACAGGGTGTTCCCCCAGAAGTCCACTAAGTACAGCTTCGTTGGTACTGTAACCTGTCTTTGTTTTCTTACCGCCTTTTAATCCCAGCTTTTGAAAAAGTATCTCTCCGAGTTGTTTAGGTGACTTGATGTTAAATTCAGATTCACAAAGAGCATATATCTCTTCTGTTAATGTCTGTAGATCCGCAGAGAGTGTTTTTTGAAGTTTTACAAGCACAGAGGGGTCGATCTTTATACCTAAACGCTCCATGCGCATAAGTACATTCATAAACGGATACTCAACATTTTTGGCTTCAGTCAGAAGATGGGTCAAAGATGAGAGTTCCATTTTTTTCTTAATGGCGCCGTAAAGTAAAAATGTCATCCATGCATCTTCTGCAGCATAAAAAGTAGCATCAGCGATATCAACAGCTGAAAAATCTTCACCTTTTTTTACCATCTCTTTAAAAGGTTTCATCTCATACTTAAAATACTGTTTTGCCAAAGTATCCAAACCAACCTTAGTACCCGGATTTGAAAGCCATGCCATGATCATCGTATCGGCATAGGGGATCACAGGTGCAAAATCATACTGATTGTAGAGTAAAGAGAAGTCAAACTTCAGATTTTGACCAACTATCTGGTGTTTTAAAAGTTTTTGCAATGCACTGACAGCATCATCTACACTTACCTGATCTTCCACACCCAGATAACTGTGCGCTACGGGCACATAGTACGCTTTGGTTCTCTCAAAACAAAAAGAAAAACCAACCATTTTGGCTGTTTTTGTATCTAATCCTGTAGTCTCTGTATCAAATGCAACGATAGCATCTGAAGGGATGCTCTCTAAAATACCGGAGAGTTTTTCTTTTGTATCTAAAGTGATCGCTTCAAAAGTAAATGCAGGTTTTTTGGGCTCTACTCTTTCAGGTAAGATATCTGTACTCTCCATCCCTACTTTTGCTTTAGCGATGGCTTGTTTCATCTCATACTGTTCAAACTCTTCAAGCAGACAGGAGAGATAATTCTTATTTTCAAACACAAAACTCTCAACATCCATATCTTTAAAGACATCTGTACGCATGGTCACAAGATCACGAGACATAAATGCTTGTTCCTTACTCTCTAAAAGCAGTTTTTGTATACGTGGTGTTCCACAGTTTTCTATATCTTCATAGATCGCTTCAAGGGTATGGTACTGATTGATAAGCTTTGATGCGCCCACTTTACCTATGCCTTTCACACCGGGTACATTGTCAGAGCTGTCACCTAAAATGGCTTGAAAATTCACAAAGTCTTTGGGATGCACACCAAACTTGTCTATACAGGTCTGTTCATTTACCACAGCACGCTTGACCGAGTCATACATCTCTACCTGTCCATCTTCAATCATCTGATAAAGGTCTTTATCATGAGAGACAATGCGTACTTTTAAACCTTTTTCTTTAGCAAATTTTGTAACTGTTGTGATGACATCGTCGGCTTCATATCCTTCACGTGAAAGATTTGCAAAGCCCATCTGTTCTATCCACTCTATAGCTACAGGTAACTGTTTTACCAGATCATCTGGCGCAGGATCACGGTTGGCTTTGTATTGGGGGTAAATGTCATTTCTAAAGGTCTTCCCTTTTGCATCCAAAGCAAACACCAGATAATCTGTACTGTGATCACGATGCAAAGCATGCACTAGGTTTGCAAAGCCTGTGAGCAGTCCGGTAGGAAATCCGTCAGAGTTTCGTAAAGGAGGAAGTGCAAAGTAAGAACGGAAGAAGAAGCCAAAAGTATCGATAATTGTGATAGTTTTCAAAAGGTTGCCTAGTTTTTTATGTATTTTAACGAAATCACTGTTAGAGGTCGCTCATATTTCACTATAGATTTGATAGCTTAATTAATTTGATATTAACCTATATGTTGTTATTATATTAAAAAATTATCCCAAACTACCTGCGAAGATAGTAAGGAAAACCACGGGTCTTATCTTCTTAAGGCAATCGGGTTCTATAATTGATTTATTTTCATCAAATAAACCGGGAGACTTTATGGTAGAAAATAAGGTTACACAAGCAGCATCAACGATACATTCTTCAAAAGAAAAACCTATCCAAAACAGAAATACTAAGTTCTCACAACAAGAGGTTGATCTTGCAGAGACACCACTCTTTTTCCCAGAGGGATTTGAGAAAATATTTCTCACTATTTACATTATATCACTGCCATATATTATGGGTCTGCTTTTTCTTTTCTTTTTTGTTGCAGAAGCCAATGTAGATCGTTTTTTATCCATCAATGAAGGTTCGTCATTCTTCTTGACCTGGGCGATAGGTTACGAGATCATTGCAGCACTTATTTTGCTTTGGATCGTAAAAATGGCCATAGGTTTTGCAAATGCCAGTAGAAGATCTGCTGTAAAACAGTTTAAAAGACCTTAACTAAAAAAAGCCTTTTAACAAGCTTTTCAGCTGTTGGGCATTCTCTCCTTTTATATTTTTATCGATCAATGTATCAAGTTTTTTATTGATCTTCTTTTCCAAGTATTTCGATGAATTTAAACTTATCTTTGGCTGATCAACTGTACCTTGTATAATTGCAGAGATATCTTTACCTTCCATTTCTACATCGACATGCGCACGTAGTGCATCTGTACTTTTGTCTAAAAACCCTTTCGTCACTTTTATGTAGTTACGTTTATTCGTAGCATCCAAGGTGAAGTGTATGATCTTCTTATCTATTTTTGCTACAAACTTACTGTTGTTAAATCGTTCATGTGTAAGATCCATACCTGCATACTGTTCAAGCATTGCGGTAAGTCTGGATGGTAATATCCTGGCATTATCTAACGTACCGTACACTGTTCCTTTACGCTTTTTAACATTGTAGTCTGCTTTTGCTTCTGAGATCGCCTCTATTACTTGAGGATATCCAAACATAAACATCACTTTAGATACCGTTGCTCCTTTTATATCTGCTTTAAGATTATCATTGAGCAGTCTAAAGTCTACACTCCCGTCAAACTCTTTACCCTGCCCTGTAATAACAAGATCTTTCTCTTTTTTGATCTCACCGGTCATATACATATTACCTTTAAAATCTTTTCGCGTTAAAGGTTCAAGTTTTCGCATATCGGGTATATCCATGGTATAGTCTGAGTACAAAGATCGCTTCTCAAGATCATACACAAAACGCTCTGCCTTTAACTTTGCCATGCTTGTATCTAAAACAATATGCGAAAAGATCTTCTTTTCTTTTACATCACCTTTTAGTTGTGCATTTACATAAAATGTTTCACCAAGATCTGTTTTCGTTTTTTCTTTGACCACTTTGGTATTGACATTGCCTTTAACCTGTGCATCAAAGGTTCCCGTACCTTTTTTAACACTGCTAAGATGAATGTTAGCCGTTGTCCTGCCTGATATATAGTTCTTCTCTCCCAGTTTATAGAGTAAAGTCTCTATTTTAATATTATTAAATATAAGTTTTAAATCATCATCTTTATATACGAAGTCACTCTCTCCGCCAAAACTTTTTGTACTTCCAGAAAGCTGTAGGACATCCTTGTTTTGACTTACTCTGCCTGCTATATCTAAAGTACCCAGAAGTTCTCTCTTAGCAAGTGCATTAAACTTTGACAGGTCATTCACTTCAAGATAATAATTGGCATCCATCTTCTTCGTGAGGGGATCATAGCTTCCTTTTGAGATGTCCAAATTGGCTAAATTACTTTGTAATGTTCCTTCTAAAGAAATAAGGTCTTCTTTTGAAGTTGCCAAAAAGTCTGCTGAGATCAATGTTTTGTCAGGCAAATGAATATCAAAGTCTTTGGAGATCTTCTCTGCATTCAGAGTCATACGTGGTATAAATATCTTGGCCTTCCCTTGAGGATTGTTGGCATCAAACTTTGGCATATCTACTTCTAGTGTAAGCAGACCTTCTGCATAAGCATTTTTATTTAAAACAGCAAGTATTTTACCTATCTCTGCTTTTTGCATATTGATCTTTATATCTTGCAAGGTATCCTCTACCCTACGAAGATCAAACGCTATCTGTGATTCAAAGGCTAAACCTTTTCCTCTGATCTTCATATCTTCCTCATGCCCTTTGACATTACCTTTGATATTGATATCTTCTTTGAGTGTGATCGTTTGTGTTTTGATCTCATCTGCTTCCAAGGTATAGTCCAGATCGAACGTTTGGTCGAAGAGATCAACTTCCCCCTGGGCTTTAACATCAACACTGTCATTGACCTTGGCGACAAAAGAGAGGGTATTTAGTCCCAATCTAAAGCCTGAGACTTCTACTTTATATTTTTTAATATCTTCCTTGAGGTGGGCATTCAGGTGAGGTAGTAAGAGGTCATTTCCTGTTGCAGAAAAGAGCATGAGAAGTACACCCTGTATGGCAAGGATGATGACTAAAAAAGTGATGATAAAATAACGCATATGCTACTCCGTTCTTAAACATATCAGGGACATTTTTCAATGCCTCTTTTATGTTCAC
Organism: Sulfurovum sp.; assembly: GCA_016744875.1. Classification (GTDB taxonomy): domain Bacteria; phylum Campylobacterota; class Campylobacteria; order Campylobacterales; family Sulfurovaceae; genus Sulfurovum. The sequence goes on along the minus strand of JADGDL010000017.1, from coordinate 1,225 downwards.
ATTGTAGCACAATTGATTGTATCTAGTCTATTCGCTTCCGAGTGTCAATGCCCCAATAGCGACATTGACATTGTCTATACTCAGACATTTATTTCTATGGATAGGAAAATTCATACTAAGTGAATTATAGGTTCGCATAATTAACTGACGATTTTCAAACAGTCCCCCACTCAGTGTTACACCCTTAATACCAACATTTGAGTCAGCATTTTCTGCCTGCTCTGCTACAAGATCTGCCAACGAATCGATAAATCCAAAACTAAGCAGGTAATCATCTAGTCCAGCCAGTTTAAAACTCATAGCCGAACGTATGGCAAGTCTTAGGTCGATCTGGTAACCTTCGTCTGTACTGATGACCTTATAATCAATGCGTGGGCCTGATTTTCCACCAAACTCAATGGCAGTACTCTCAAGTACTTCACATGATCTTAGTGCATCATCACCTTCATAGATACCGATGAATACAGCTGCAATAGACCAAACTTTTGTAATATCAGAGATATCTGTATGCTTCTTAAATTCTATCTTTTCTATCTTTTCATGTAAGTCAGGGAACGTATTTTTAAAGTTTTCAACCAATCGCATGCCACCCTCATCCATAGATGCAATCGCTTCAAGCATATCTCTAGGTTGAATAATGTCATCATCCCTGAACAGTACCATAGGTGTATACCCTATCTTGTCCGAATAAGAAAATATATGAGATCTATGGTCACGGCTAAAATGTATACCGCAGAGGGATTGGCCTTCAAGTTGATGCTCTAAAACAACAGATCGCTGCGCTGCATGTGCTGGTTCAAAACGTATAGCCTTACTCACTGTGGATGTCTCCTCATTCGCCACATAGCGTATAAAAGGTCGATCTCCCAAGTCAAGTTTTCTATCCACTTTCAATCCATGTGTATCTCCATAAGCCTGAAAATCACCAAACTCACAAAATGAAGCATGTTTTAAAGACATAGGTGTACTCCACGGCAACATATCACGTCCTGTTGTAATGATGAGATGTTCATTTAAAGCTGTGGCAACACGAAGTGTCGGTACTTGGTCACAATACACAGCATGAATACCTTTATTTTTCAAAGCAGTCGAAAGCGCCAGTGTTATTTTATCATCAGCAAAGAAAACGGGGTAAAAAGGTTTCTCTAATTCATGTTCAGCACGAAACATAAGTTTTGCTTTTAAACGCACTGTAGGTTTTTCTACCATCATCAAAGAGTCCAGT
>JADGDL010000016.1 GCA_016744875.1 Sulfurovum sp. | reverse complement strand
GTTTCAAGACTATTTGACAAAGCGTGGATTACATTGTACGATACGCGAGTCTAAAGGGTTAGATATCTCTGCTGCCTGTGGTCAGCTTAGAGAACAAGAACTGGAAGGAGGTATATAATGCCTATGTTAGAAATAGTTATGTTAGGGTTTCTTGCCGTTGTTGCAATCGTTGGTGTAGGTTGGCTTATTTATGAGTCACGCTCTGAGGATGAAAAATAGTTGCTGATTGTTTCATATGAAACATTTTTATAGTGCGTTTCTTGACGCACCTTTTGGTGTTTGTTCCTTATTTTGAATTTCCTTTTAATCCCAGACTATGATGTTGTTTATCCTTGTTACTTTTTTACCCTCAAGGGGCACCCCGTCTTTTATGTACTACGACAAAATAGAAAAGAGTAACCAAAAAAGAAAAAAGCGTAAGCGCTATTAACTCCATTGAAGAAAAGCTTAGTAGCTCGTTTGAAGTTATATGAAGTAGTTAGTTATAGAGTTGGCGATAGCCTCGCTATTTGATAAAGAACAGTGTCGTGGTGAACGACCTTGAAAGCAAAGCGATTCGAGAGCCACGACGATTTTTTGCTTCGTTTTTTTAAAAAAATGATGGGAGAAGCAATGACTCAGTTTGGATAAAAGGATAGTCGCTTAAAGAAAGACTAAACCACAAATTAAGACTTATTGAAAACTCTTTTATTCTTAGGATATATCAAAGATTTCTGTGAGTGAAAATCTTCCTTACTCTCTATATGAAAGCGACTTCCATAAGTAAAAGAAAGACTCTGCGCATGGAGCATCAAACGTGGAGCACCATGATGAATAAGCCTGTCTTCATCACTCTGTGTCATATCTAAATAATCATCTGCTGCTTCATACGTAGCCCCATATATGGGATCACCTAAAATGGGATGTTTCACGTGAAACAAATGGATTCTTATCTGATGTGTCCTTCCAGTGTGAGGATAGCAGGCAATTAAACTTGCATCAAGGGCTTCATCATATTCTAAAGGGACAAAGTCAGTATGGGAGGCTTTACCTTCTACACATATAAAGACTTTATGCTTTGTCTCGTCATAACCTTCTTTGTTTATTCTGATGGATTCTTTGGAGGTAAAAGGCTCAGTAAGTTTACCGTCTACCCAAGCCAAATAACTCTTCTTGATCGTACGGTTTTCAAAAGAACCTTTGAGATAGGACTCTGCCTTTTTGTGTTTAGATGCCAGTAGGAGTCCAGAGGTCTCCATATCTATTCTATGTGTAGAGTTAGCATTATCCCCTGCAACAGATCTTACTTCATCTAACATAGAGTAGGGTGTTGCCATAGTGTTGGGATGCACCAAATCACCTGAGGGTTTTTCAAAAAGCATGAAGTCTTTGTTTTGAAATGTAGGTCTTACTCCTTTACCTTTTGCACGGAAAAAAACCATCTCAACATCACCTTTTACTTTTGCGCCAGTGTAAGTCATTGACTCACCATCTATGAGTAATCGACCTTTTGCAATGTGCCTTTGTGCTTGACCTTGCGTAAAGTTCAGGGTACGCATGACGTAAAGAAATGCAATGGTCTCTTCTTCTATATGAAATTTCTCTTTAACGAATGGCATAAACACTCACCTTTATATAACTGCTATTTGGATAGAATTCTATCATAAATTATAGATAATAGGATGTATTATGGTTGAAAGATATTCAAGACCAGAGATGGCAGAGAAGTGGACACAGCAAGCAAGATATGCAGCATGGCTTGAGGTTGAAAAAGCAGCTGTAAAAGCATGGAATAAATTAGGGCTTATCCCTGATGACGATTGTGAAAAGATTGTTAACAACGCTACTTTCTCAGTAGAAAGAATAGAAGAGATAGAAGCTGTTACAAAGCATGACCTTATTGCATTCAATACAAGTGTAAGTGAAAGTCTTGGAGAGGAGTCTAGATGGTTCCACTATGGTATGACTTCTTCAGATGCAGTAGATACAGGTGTTGCGCTTCAAATGAAAGATTCACTTGAAATTATCATTGCTGATACAAAGATGCTTATGGAGTCTATTAAGAAACGTGCCATGGAACATAAGATGACTTTAATGGTGGGAAGAAGCCATGGTATCCATGGTGAACCTATTACATTTGGTTTGACTTTGGCAGTTTGGTATGATGAGATGGCAAGACATCTTAAGAACCTTGAAGAGACAATGGAAGTGATCGCAGTAGGTCAGATCTCTGGTGCTATGGGTAACTTTGCACATGCTCCATTAGAGCTTGAAGAGTATGCAATGGCCGAATTAGGTTTGAAACCTGAACTTTGTTCGAACCAGGTAGTGCATAGAGATAGATATGCAAGACTGGCAACAACTTTAGCCCTTATGGCTTCTTCTGTTGAAAAATTTGCAGTACAAGTGAGACACTTACAAAGAACAGAAGTATATGAAGCTGAGGAGTATTTTGCAAAAGGTCAAAAAGGATCTTCTGCAATGCCACATAAAAGAAACCCAATTCTTACAGAAAACATTACAGGGCTTGCACGTATGATCAGGTCATATGCAGCCCCAGCTATGGAGAACGTAGCGCTCTGGCATGAGAGAGATATCTCACACTCATCCACAGAGCGTTTCTGGTTGCCGGATGCATTTATTACAACAAATTTTATGATGCACCGTATGAACAATGTTATAGCAAACTTGACAGTGATGCCAGAAAACATGATGAAGAACTTGAACTTAACAGGTGGACTTGTTTTCTCACAAAGAGTATTACTTGAACTTCCTAAAGCTGGAGTTAGTCGTGAAGATGCATATAGAATCGTCCAGCGTAATGCGATGAAAGTATGGGAAGAGATACAACAGGGTAGATCTACTACAAATGACAAGGATGAATCACTGTACCTTCAGTATCTCCTTGCAGACAAAGAGTTAGGTGAGTCATTATCTGAATCACAAATTAGAGAGTGTTTCAACTTTGACTACTATACAAAAAATGTTGATAAAATATTTGACCGTGTATTCAAATAAAAAATAATGTGGATCTTTCCACATTATTATGTTACTTTTCCTCCTAACTTTTCCCACTTCTTTTTTACTATATATCCCATGACTCCCCTCATATACAGCGTTTGAAAACTTATCATTAAATCTTATGAAAAATATCTTAAAAAGTGATGTCAATTTTCAAAAATACACAAGGTAAATTTGAGTAAAATCAGACTAATTATCTCACTTCTAGTAAGTGGGTTCTATACATCAGGAGAGAAGATGATAAGAGTTGTCAAGCGTAATGGTAGAGTTGATACTTTAGACGTAAGTAAAATACAAAAATATACAGCTGCATCAGTAGAAGGTTTAGTACGTGTAAGCCAAAGTGAACTTGAAGTTGATGCCAAGTTACAGTTCCGTGATATGATCACTTCTGAAGAGATTCAGACAACACTGATTAAAACGGCTGTTGACAAGATAGATATTGACAGACCTGACTGGACCTTTGTTGCTGCAAGACTATTCCTTTACGACATTTACCACAAGGCAACAGGCTTTACAGGATATAACCATCTTCGTGACCACTTTGAACGAGGAGAGAAAGAGGGGCGTATCGTTCTTGGGCTTAAAGAGAAGTATGACCTGGATGATCTCAATGATTACCTTAAGCCAGAACGTGATCTACAGTTTACATACCTTGGTATTAGAACACTTTACGATAGATATCTTTTAAAAGACAGAGAAGGTGTACCTATAGAACTGCCTCAACAACTCTTTATGGGTGTTGCAATGTTCCTGGCACAAAATGAATTTGATTGTCAAACATGGGCTAAAAAGTTTTATGACATCTTGTCTAGGTTTGAAGTGATGGCTGCGACACCTACCTTGTCAAATGCAAGAACACCTAGACACCAGTTAAGCTCTTGTTACATAGGGTCAACACCTGACAACATTGAAGGTATCTTTGACGGATACAAAGAGATGGCACTACTCTCGAAGTTTGGTGGTGGTATCGGATGGGACTGGTCTTTGGTTCGTGGTATGGGTTCATATATTGATGGACATAAACATGCAGCAGGAGGAATCGTTCCCTTCTTAAAGATCGCCAATGATGTTGCCATTGCTGTTGACCAACTTGGAACACGTAAAGGTGCTATAGCCGTTTACATAGAACCTTGGCATGTTGACATTAGGGATTTCCTTGACTTAAAGAAAAACTCTGGTGAAGAGCGTCGTAGAGCACATGACCTTTTCCCTGCAATCTGGTTAAATGACCTCTTTATGTCAAGAGTAGAAGCAGATGAGATGTGGACACTTTTTGATCCTTTTGAAGTAACAGAGTTGACAAGTCTTTACGGAGAAGCATTTGAAGAACGTTATATTGAACTTGAAAACAATGATGACAACATAACAAGAGAACGTGTATCAGCCAAAGGGCTTTGGAAAGAAATGTTACGTTCTTACTTTGAGACAGGGAACCCGTTCCTTACCTTTAAAGATACAGCAAACAGAGCTAACCCTAACAAACATGTTGGTGTGATACGCAGTACGAATCTGTGTACTGAGATCTTTCAAAACACAGGACCAAATACCTACAAGACACAGTTTACATTTGAAGACGGTTCAGTAGAAGCATATGATGAAAATGAGATGTTGACAGTAGATAACGGTATGACAAAACCAGCTAAGAAAGTGACAGCACTTGATAGCTTAAACGGTAAACAGATATGGATCGTAGATAAAGAAAAAACAGACGGTGATACAGCAGTTTGTAATCTTGCTTCTGTCAACCTCTCTAAAGTTCATACACAAGAGGATCTCGCACGTGTTGTACCAACAGCAGTTCGTATGCTTGACAATGTGATTGACTTGAACTTCTATCCACTTGCAAAAGTAAAAAAGACAAATGAAAAATCACGTTCCATTGGTTTGGGTGTTATGGGTGAAGCACAAATGTTGGCAGAGTCCAGTATCGAGTGGGGAAGTCATGAACACTTTACAAAAGTCGATGAAGTGATGGAGTCATTCTCTTACTATACTATTAAAGAGTCAAGTAACCTGGCACTTGAAAAAGGTGCGTATCCAACCTTTGAAGGTTCGGACTGGTCAAAAGGTATCTTCCCTATAGACAAGGCAAATGAGAATGCGTGTAAACTTGTTGACAGAGGTGGTCTCTTTGGCTATAGTCATGACTGGCAAGCGTTGAAAGAGAAAGTAAAAACAGATGGAATGAGAAATGGGTACCTTATGGCAATTGCTCCAACATCATCTATCTCTATCTTGACAGGGACAACACAAGCTATTGAACCTGTTTACAAACGTAAATGGTTTGAAGAAAACCTTTCTGGACTCATCCCCGTGGTAGCACCAAACCTCTCAGCAGATACTTGGCAATACTATACACCAAGTTATGACCTTGATCAAAATGCACTGATCAAAGCTGGTGCCATCAGACAAAAGTGGTTAGACCAGGGACAGAGTTTGAATATCTTCATTACACTTGACAAAGCAAGTGGTAAATACTTGAATGAGATTTACATGAATGCCTGGAAGTTTGGATTGAAGTCAACTTACTATCTACGTTCTCAGTCACCTGAATCTTCAGGTGATGTTGAAGATCGTTCACAAGAATGTGTTGGTTGTCAATAGTACATTAATTTTCAATCTCATTTCTACTCTTTGAGTGGGAATGTTTACTTCAGTCTCTTTTTATTTTAAACTTTAGCTCTTTCCTCCTTCATTCCTTTTCTTTTGTATTTTTCTAGAAATCATAAAAAGAATAATAATGTCACAAGCAAAATAAATATAAATATCATTTAAATCCATAATAACCTATCTAACACATAAAATAAGCCATTTTAATACATTTTTTAACCTGTGGTATGGAAAATAAAATAAAAATGCTTATTTTAAGCACAATGAAAAGGTTGCTTGATGAAATAATAAAGAATTTTATCATCAGCAATATAGAGTTGACTAAGGCAAGTGATTTTTGAACTTTTGTCTTTTTTTAATTTTATTCATAACGTAAGCCATTCAATAAATCTTACATGATAAAGATTGGAGAGGAGATAGATTTTGTGTTATATTAACAAGATACTCTACCTAATTAGGAGAATTATTATCCCATTTCACACATACTACACAAAAAGAGACTATACTGGCACTAAGAAAACCAAATAGAGGTATCCTCCCCTCCCTTGTTTATCCTCTGGAGGTTTTCTAGGTAACTTTTTATTTATATGGCATCCTTCCCCTATTTTGGATGTCCCTCCTTTAATTTATTAGAAAAAAAAGTTACCTGTTTTTATACTTTTCTTATTTCATTTTTTATTTATCTACACGTTTGCCAATGATGACATCATAATGTTCAAAGAGGTCGTCTATGAGACTTATGGAAACATAGTGCTGGTCCTGAAGTAAATCTCTCCACTCATTATGTTGAGAATATTCTAAGTTTGGGAGTATGATGATGATATGGCCGCCTGTTCGAAGGAGAGGAATACACTTTTCTAAAAACTTTCTTTTGTCTTCGTCTTTAAAGTCCAGTGTGACTATAAGGTAATCGAACTCTATGTCATGTATCATATAATTGGGACGATGAAGATCAAATTTTACTATGTGCATATTACTTTGACCTGCATACTTGGTCATACTTTTATCATAAAAGACATCTTTGATACAATAGAGATAATAGTCGTTGTCATAGGTCTTGCAAAATTGATGTAAATATTTGGTAAGTATGTGGCTACTAAGGGTAAAATGCACTATACGTTGAGCAGGTTTTTTATGTAGGACTTCTAGCAGTTTTTTCACTTTATCTGATTCAAAAGGTTTCATAAAAGTTATTCTATCTAAACATCAGCGAATGTGAGTATAATAATTTAAAACATAATTATTGGAAGACTATTAAGATGGAACGTAAAAAAATATATAATCCGGATTCAGAAGAAAAAACAAGTGAACGTAAGATCTTTGGCGGAGATCCTACCGGGATATTTGAGCTCAATGATATTAAGTATCAATGGGCATATAATCTTTGGGAGATGATGCTGAATAACTCATGGTATCCAAAAGAAGTGGATATGACACGAGATGTCAATGACTATAAGCACCTTACAGATTCAGAAAAGTCTGCTTATGATAAGGTTTTGGCACAGCTTATTTTCATGGATTCATTGCAGACAAATAACATTATTGACAACCTTAATCCTTTTATTACTGCTCCGGAAGTGAATCTCATTTTAGTAAGGCAGGCATTTGAAGAGGCCCTACACTCACAAAGTTATGCGGTGATGGTTGACAGTATTTCTACAAACTCTAAAGAGATCTATGAGCTTTGGAGAAGAGACATGAAGCTTAAGACGAAAAATGATGCCATAGCAAGAGTCTATGAAGATCTTTCAAACAATCCTACAGATACAAACATTGTAAAAGCAATGTTTGCCAATCAGATACTCGAAGGTATTTATTTCTACAGTGGTTTTGCATACCTTTATACCCTTGCACGTTCAGACAAGATGTTGGGAACAGCGCAAATGATTCGTTTTATACAAAGAGATGAAGTAACACACTTGTTACTTTTTCAAAACATGATCAACTCAACTAAAAAAGAGAGACCGGAACTCTTTACTAAAGAGCTCGAAGAAGAGGTCTATCAAATGTTTAGAGATGCAGTCAAACTAGAGTCGGAGTGGGGTTCGTATATCACACAAGGACAAATACTTGGCCTCACAGATGATATCATCGAACAGTACATTCAGTATCTGGCTGATAAAAGACTACATGCTGTAGGCCTTGAAAAACTCTATAATGTAGAACATCCTATCAAGTGGGTAGATAACTTCTCGCAATTCAATGATCAGAAGACCAATTTCTTTGAAGGGAATGTAACCAACTACTCTAAAGGAAGTTTGGATTTGGATGACTTTTAGGGGAATGCATGTTACCACAGCTTAAAACGATGGAAGTTGTCACTTTGCAACTTCCCACACATAAACGTTATCAAGACAACCTTGACACACTTCTTTCTCATCTTCAAACCTATCAAAATAAACACATCGTTGTAGCACCGGAAGTCTGTTTAACGTCATTTGACTATGAGCATATGGCAACAGCAGCAAAGTTTTCTGCCAATGTGCTTAAAACACTTAAAAAAGAGGTGAATGAACAGATCGTTGTCTTAACGCTCATCCTTGAGGATGGAGATGAATTTGTCAACCAGGCTGTAGTTATACATAAACACAAGGTCATTCATAAACAAAATAAAGTTAAACTCTTCAAACTTGGAGATGAAGATCTTTATTTTCTTGCAGGTAAACCTAAAAAAATTAAACCTTTTGAAATAGAAGGTGTAAAGTATGCGATACTGCTTTGTTTTGAGTTACGATTCAAAGAGTTTTGGAAACAGGTAGAAGGTGCAGATGTCGTTTTTATCCCTGCACGTTGGGGAAAATTGCGAAAGACACATTTTGAAGTGCTTTCTCGGGCACTTGCTGTGATGAACCAGTGTTATGTTGTAACCTCCAATGCTTCAGATACAGATATGGCAAGATCATCAGCCATTATTTCTCCTTGGGGAGAGGTAACGATGGATGACACAAAAGAAGCGATCGAAGGTACCATTGATTTTAGAGAAATCAAAAAGATGCGTCGTTATATAGTGATGGATTGAGGGTTTTTTTGCGGATAGTGAATCTCTTTAACTAATTTTAGATAGAATTTCGCAATTAATAAAAGAAGAGCACAGATGATTAAAGCACGACAGAGACAGAATCTTGTAGAAGAAGTGGAAAAACACTTTGAGTTAAACGATCATGTAAAAGAAGCTTTTTTAGCTGTGGACAGAGAAGCTTTTGTTCCTGCTCAGTTTAAGCACCTCTCTTATCAGCTTGATGCGCTTCCTTTGGCAGCAAGCCAATGGATCTCTTCTCCTTTGACTGTAGCAAAAATGACACAGCACTTGGAACTGGACGGTGTGGATTCCGTTCTTGAAGTAGGGTGTGGGTCAGGATACCAGGCAGCGATACTTGGAAAGATCTGCCGTCGTGTCTTTACCATAGAACGTATTGATGAACTTTTGAAAGAAGCAAAAAATAGATTTTCCACATTAGAGATGAACAATATCTTTACCCGTTTTGATGATGGACAAAGAGGGTGGAAACAGTATGCACCGTTTGAACGTATCCTCTTCTCTGCTACAGCAAAAGAAATACCTGAAGCACTTTTTGAACAGCTTGCAGAGGGTGGTATCTTGGTTGCTCCTGTGGAAGAGGCTGAAAATTACCATATTATTACGCGATACTATAAAAAGAATGGACGTATTACTTCTGAAACCATTGAACAGTGTCTATTTGTTCCTGTGCTAGACGGAACGCAAAAGTAAATCAATATATAAGTTTTTGAAATTATTGCTGTACTTATACTACCGTTAATGTCTCAGATGGCAATACACCAAAAAGTGCTTTATAATCTTTTTCAAAGATAGCAAATAGAAAACTTTCAGCATCTGATAACGCATGGAATATTATCGTTGTTATCCGTGATAGACATGATTTTACAGATATGACTTAATCTTTTAAAATAATTTTTCTGTCAACCTTTCATAAACTTTATGTTATGATTTACAAAATTGTAAATCATAGGGGAAAATATGGAAAAGTTGATGAAACCTGCAGAGTATGCAAAAGAGCTTGGTATTTCTAGACAAGCAGTTTACGCGAAGATCAAACGAGGGATATTGACAGCAAAAAATGTAGAGGGGAAACTTTACATTGTTATTGACAATACTGCAGACGAGACTACAGTAGAAACTACTCCTTCTGAAACTGTGCAACAATCTACGTCAACGCCAGTTACCCATAACGTACCTAAAACTGACAATAGAGACTATAAGGCACTATTGAATGCCAAAGATGAAACGATCTCAGTACTTAAGGGCACCGTCAAAGACCTCAAAAAATCCAATAAACAGATCTCTACAACATTAAAGGGAGAAATAGACCTTCTTAAAGACGCATTTCATGAAATGCGTTCACTCTATGTTCTTCAGTTAGAACAAAAAAAGATTCCTGAACATGATGATGCCATAGATGTTGTTTCTGAAGAGGACCATGTAGAAGAGCATGTTGAGGTCGAAGTAGAGCAGTGGATAGGTGTGAAAAGATTTTTTAAACAACATGCTGTCACTAAAGAGAAACAACAAGACAAAGTACTTAAAAGATTCCACAAAGCATATAAATCAGGGGATGAACGTTTGATGATGATAGGGAAAAAGCTCTTAATTAATAAGAACAAAAAGTATAAAGATATCATTAAGTAATGCAAATTCTAAAGGACTTGTCAAAAGAGTACAGTCTATTTTTAGCTATTATCACTTATTTTGTGATCAGTTATTTTGAACATACTTTGGTGCAGTCAACTGCAGGAAACTTCATAGGTTTTACTGTTTTATTCGTAGTCATTATGTATACAGCGATGTCTGTAGCACACCATGCAGAGATGTTGGCAGAAAAATTTGGAGAGCCTTACGGGACACTGATCTTGACCATCTCTGCGGTGGTAGTTGAGATAGTCATTATCGCTATTATGATGATACATGAACATAACCCTGTACTGGCGCGTGATACCATTTATGCAGCCATTATGCTTGATATCAATGCCTTGTTGGGGTTGGCAGCGATCATAGGGGGGATCAAGTACGGAGAACAGCCTTATAATGTGGATTCTTCAAACTCTTATCTCTCTATGCTGCTTGTTGCCATAGGCATCGCCATGGTGGTACCGCACTTTATGGATGCAGCCCATATCGATAACTTTATGATGTTTAATGTGGTGATGTTTGTCTTGCTTTATATTACATTTACGCGTATTCAGGTTTCATCACATAAGTACTTTTTTGAGTATGAAGGAGGAGATGGTGAAATAGTTGAAGTAGATGGCCATCTCGAACATCAAAAGATCAATGGATGGTATCATAGCGTGAATCTTGTTGTGTCTATCATCATTATTGGAGTACTCTCTGAAGTTTTGGCTATATTTATGGGTAACACGATGAGAACATATGGACTGCCTCTCTCTGTGGGTGCAGTTGGTGTAGCTGTTATCTCTGCTGCACCAGAGCTCATTACTGCCGTACGGGCAGCCATGGATAATCGTATGCAAACTGTTGTCAATATCGCTTTGGGGGCTTCTTTGGCAACCATACTGTTAACAGTGCCTGCGATGATCGTCGTGACACGTTATATGGGTATGGATCTTAATCTTGCCATTACACCTGTGCAAGGAGTGATGTTAGGATTAACTCTGCTTGTCAGTATGGTGAACTTCAATGATGGTGAAACCAATGTACTCGAAGGTTTTTTACATGTGATATTATTCGTGGTGTTCGTATATTTGTTGTTTGTATAGTTTAATGTAGTGTTTTATCCATATAGCACTAGATCAAGCAAACAGTTTCAGTAGTTTTCCCACTACTTCATCTTCTGTAAATATTTTTACAGAACGAATGTCATAACGTGAAAAGTGTGACATCAGTTTTTCATCATTTTCTTTTAATTTTGCAACATATTTCTCTATGCCGTTAGAACCAAAATAGGTATCTAATTTTTCTCCGCTATGTGGGTCATTAAGTGATACTTCCCCTAGCTTTTTAGGTGATTCTTCTTCTTGATGGCGTATGATAATGGCTATGACTTCATGTTTTTGTGCAAGTAAAGAGAGGTCAATCTCTTCTAAAAAATCTCCCAGTACAAATAGAAGTGAAGGTTTGTTGATTCGCTTAAAGAGGTTTTGTATAGAAGCATTAGGTTCCAATGTTGTGTGCAAAAGAGGAGACTCATAGAGGGTTTTAGAAAACTGCTCTATATGATAAACTTGTTTGGTGGGCACTGTAGTATAGGTTTGTGTTTGCGTATACCCCAAACCTGTAAAAAGATCTCCACTATGTTGTGCGGCAAAGCCAAGAACCGTGGCAACTTCTGTAATCTTCTCTTGTTTGGCATTTCCTGAGCCAAAATAAAGGCTTCCATCCATAAGTGCACATACGACAACTGAAAGTTCACGGTTGGCATGTAACTCCTTTATATGCGGTTTCCCAAGCTTTGCCGTGATGGTCCAGTTTATTTTACGTATGTCATCACCCATCTGGTATTCACGCAGTTCTGCAAAATCATAACCTTCCCCATGTAGTTTGGAGAGGTTTTGTCCTGATAACAGTGTATAGACCTGATGACGGGCCTTAAGCTGTAGGGCCTTTAAATAGGTGGTCATGGTACAGGTAAAGTCTCCACGATACTGGAGATCACTTCATCTGTTTTCATTCCCTTGGCTCTTGCTTCATAAGAGAGAACAATACGGTGACGAAGTACATTATGGATCACCGCAGCTATATCTGCAGGAGAAACAAAAGTTTTTCCTTTTAAGAAGGCATATGCTTTAGAGGCTTTGTAGAGATCGATGGAGGCTCTTGGACTTGCCCCGAACATGATACAGGTGGAAATGTTTTCAAGATCAAATGCAATGGGATCACGTGTTGCTCCAATAAGCTGTACAATATACCGTTCCAGTTCTTCATCTATATGTATGGCATTAAGTTCTGATTGAAGGGCTTGGAGGTCTTCTATATGCAGTACCGCTTCTACCTCTCCAAAGCCTTTTGTGGCAGCCTTACGCATAATATCCAGCTCGTCTTCCTGGGAATTGTGTTTGACGACCAGTTTCATCATAAATCTGTCAAGTTGTGCCTCAGGAAGCGCATAAACACCTTCCTGTTCTATAGGGTTTTGTGTTGCCATGACTAAAAATGGCGTCTCTAGTTTAAACGTCTCTTCTGCGATGGTCACTTGTCTCTCCTGCATGACTTCAAGCAGTGCAGACTGTACCTTGGCTGGGGCTCGGTTTATCTCATCTGCCAATAGCAAATGCGTAAAAAGTGGGCCCTTTTTTATACTGAAACTATGGTCTTGAGGGTTGTATATCTGCGCACCTATGATGTCAGAGGGCAAGAGGTCAGGCGTGAACTGTATACGTTTTGAGTCTAGACCTAAAGCTTTTGAAAGGGCATTAATGGTCGTTGTTTTGGCAAGTCCAGGTACACCTTCTACAAGAATGTGACCATCACTTAACAGTCCGATCAACAGACCTTCTATCATCTCTCCTTGGCCAACAACGGCTTTGGCAAGTTCTTTTTTAAGTACTATAATTTTATCGTTCATATGAGATCCTGTGCTTCTTGTTTCACTTTGTTTAAGTTGATTTTACCATCTCCATACAAAGAGCTTTCTAACTTCTCAATGCATGAGGCAAAACGTTTGTCGTCTGTTGCCATAAGTACTTGGAGTAGCGCTTTTTCATTCTTACATTTGCTGATCTTCTCATGTAAAGGATGCAGTGCTGTTTGTACTTTTTTCTTTTGCCATTTCCAAGATACAGCCGTAAGATAACCTGCCCCGAACACTACCAAATAAGCAAACAGTTTTGTCAACCATGACCAATCCATAGAAAAAGGTTTTGGTGTATCTTCTTTGTCAAGTAGGGTATCTTTAGCTACTTCTTGGATGTCAAAATATTGTGAAGGCACAGATAAAAAATAGCTTCTCTCTGTTTTAGGGTCAAATGTTTTTAGTTTTATGCTCGGAAGTGTAAAACTCTGAGAGTGAGAAAGTGCCATAGGATAGCTCACAGAGTTTTGCGTTCCTTTAGAGGTGGCAATAGACTTCACAAGAGGAGGTTCTGTAAAGCGTGTAAATACGCCTTCTTTAGGCAAAATGGAATCAAGTAAAGGAGGATACCCCTGACCTTCTATATACACCTGAAAAGGAAGAGGCTCATGTGCTTCTGCTGTATGGGACTTGAGCTGATGTGTTAGTGTGAAGTCTCCTACAAAAAGTGTTCCTTCCGGGAGACTTTTAACCTTCAGTGTTAATGGTGGAAGTGACACGATTGTATCTGTTGTGACAAGACCCTTTATGTTGTCTCTATCCCCGGAAAAACTGTAAGCAACACTCTCATCAGTGGTTGCTTTTTTTAGCAGTTCAAATTCAAGCTTTATCTCTCCCTCTTTAAGAGGGTAGATAAGGTACTCGTAGTGTATCTGTGCATTATGATAGGAGTCGGTCTCTTGAATGTTAAGTCTTTGAAACTGGTAGTTGACACTCTTTTTTAGATCAAAGGTAAAGAGAAGAACCAACTCTTTATTGGTCTGTTGAATATCAAGTGTAAGGAGGACAGGCTCTTTGACATAGGGCTGTGTGTTGTCTACTTTAAAGTCATAGCTAAAGTCTTCTGCCTGTAATAGCACAAAGAGTAAAAGAAAAAGTATGGTTTTACCAAGGTTGTTTTTCACGTATGTATCCTTTATTGATGAGTTCATAGGTTTTGGAACTTAGGGGATGGGCTTCTTCTTCATCTGTACCCATCAGTTGACCTTCTTCCTGTTCTTTCTTTTCTCTCTCTTCTTTAGACTTTGCCTCTCCTCCACCTCCGGAGCCTGAAGAGGGCTGGTCTTCACTCCTGCTCTCATCATCGCTTGCTTTCTGGTCTTCACTTTTACTGGAGTCAGAGCTTTGAGATTTAGGGTGGGCGATACCAAGATCAGCATTGTCTTTATCGCTTAAGAAGGCTATTGTACGTAGATTATGAGAGGCATCTTCATCAGCCCCTAATTGTAAGGTCTTGACATAATAAAGTTTTGCTTTGTCATATTTCTCTAGCTTTGCATAGGTATTTGCGATATTGTAGTAAAGTGTTTGCTTAACAGTTTTAGAACTGGAGCGAATAGACTTATAGGTTTGTATGGCTAGCTTGAAATTACCCTGTTTATAATAGGTGTTTGCAAGCAGTATTTGACTCTGTAAAGATCGGTTTACTACTTGCTTAAGATGTACTTTACTTGCGTTAAGATCACGATTGTCATAATTACTATAGGCAGAGTGAAGATGATAACTGTCAAAGATCGAAGCCTCTGCCTGAACCCCTAGAAAAGTAAAGAGGATTAGTAGATATTTGACTGCCCTGGTATGCACCATGAGAAAGAGTAAAAGAGCGATAATCAGAGGGAGTTGGTAGAACTCTTTATAGTGATGTTGCATTTTTTGTACAGTGCTGACACGCTCTTTGAGTGTATGTTGTAGTGTGGAAGCAGTTGCTTCAGGCGTGTTTGAAGGTCTCAGATAGGTGCCCCCAACTGCGTTTGTCAAGGTTTCCAAAAGAGGATTTATTCGGGAAATGACAAGGTTACCCTCTTTGTCTTTTAAGAGGGTACCTTCTTTGTTTTTTACGGTTGTCCCTTGAACAGTTCCCAATGCTAAAACACTTAACGAGAGCTTGGATCCATGTAGAAGATCTGTTAGTTCTTCCAGATTTTCCTCTTCTCCTCCATCTGTCATAAGTATGAGGTTTTTATGTTCAGAGTGCATAGTGGACAACTTCTGAAAAAGTTTCTTAAGAGAAGTACCTTTTGTCAAGATAAACTCAGGGTTAAGGCTTTTGAGTGCAGTGTTAATGAGGGCATGGTCAGTGGTAGGAGGAGAGAGTAAAAGAGGGTTGGTTGTAAAAGCGATAAGCATGATGTTGTCACTAGGACTTTGCTCAAGCAGTGCTGCGATGGTCTCTTTCGCAAAATCATACCGTGTAGGCGTGATATCATTGGCCTTCATGGAGTAAGATACATCTAAAGCGATAATGATGTCTTTAGCTTCTATAGTAGCTTCCTGAAGTGATTTCTCCTGAACAGGACGCGTAAGAGAAAGTATGATCAGCATCAAAACGACAAGATGCACAACATGTAAAAGGTTCGCCCTTTTGACCCATAATAACAGTACCAAGGGTATAATCAGCCATAAGAAACTGGGATAGAGTAGGGTCATTGCTCTCTCCTCATGTTAAAGAGTACCCAAGTTAAGAGTAAAAGAAATACCAATCCTAAAGGATAAATAAAAAGCAGTTTTTGATTGAGGTAGTTTTCACTACGTAGGCTACTTGGTTCCAGTGTGTTGATCTCTTTATAGATCTTTTCAAGCGCTTCAGAGGAGGACGCAGCATACGATTTGCCTTTGGTTTTTTTTGCTATGGTCTCAAGCAGGGAGACATCATAGTCAGATTTTTTTCCTATACCTATGGTGTAGATCTTTATCCCCAATGCCTTTGCTTTTTCTACAGCCTCTTTGGGCGAAGTTCGTCCGGCATTATGGTATCCATCTGTAATCAAGATGATGGCTTTGTTCTTGGCTTCTCCATAAGAAAGTGTAAGTATGGACTGCATAATGGCATCACCAATGGCGGTACTTTCACCTGCAAGTCCTACATTGGTCATTTCCAATAGGTAAGTAAGAGATTCCAGGTCATACGTCAAAGGAGAAGCAGTATAGGCAAAGGTTCCAAAAAGTACAACACCCATATTGTCATCAAAACGTTTCTCTATAAAATCTTTGGCAAGTTCTATATTGGTTGTAAACTTGATCTTAAATCTGTCTTTTACATCAAACCCGCTTTGTGCCATAGAACCACTTGCATCAAGTGCCAGGATGAGATCACGTCCTTTTCTGTGATGATTAGAAGAGGCATCATAGACAAAAGGTTTGGCAAGCGCGATGACCATCAGTGTAAAAATGGCCATTTTCAACCAGGGTTCCCATGAGAGAAGAGGGCTTTGTTTTGTTACCCATGACAACTTTGGGAAATAGTAAGACCTGCTATATTGTTTACACCAGAGAAAACAAGGTAAGAGTAACAGTAGTAACAGCAGAAGTGTTGATCCAAAGGTAAAGTACATATAAATAGTTTATCGTAAGTCATATAGTTAAGTGCTAAGAAAACATACTTTTCAATACACTATTTTGATATATTTTGCATTAATAGAGACAAAATAATAATAACTTGGGCAAAATTGATAAATTTAATATATTATTTTGATATACTCTATGGACATAGAAAAAATAATCATAATTTTGGGAGTATTGATGACAATTAAAGAGTATATTTTACGTTTTTACATGCGTACAGGGCTTGTTCTTATGCTTCTGTTTACAACCCATGCACATGCAAATACGGAGTTTCATGATGTTGCCTCAACAGTGATGTTGAACTCACTACAGGCACAACCTAAAAGCAGTTTTTTAAGAAAACTTTACACGCAACTTCTTTTTGTGCCGATCTGGGTTAAAGAGGACTCTCTTTCTCCTTTAAGCGGAGAGCTTTTGGTACTGATAAAAAATGATAAAACGCTTTCAAAAAGTACTAAACTATATCGAGATGCAGAGCTTTTGGATCAAAAAGCACAAGAAATATATAATAATGGTGGGACACTGTACCAAAAAGTTGACCTAGAGTTTAAATTTTCCCAACTCTATAAAGGTTATGCAGATTATACACTCTATGGCAGCATCAACTGGGGAGCATTTCAAGATAGACTCCATAACATAAAAGCAGAAGATATCATTGCGGGATGGGTAACACATAAACCCGATATAAGTCCTTTAGAACTTGCTGAAAAGGCTGTTTTTGGAGAACATTTAGAAGCACTTTTTACTCAGGCAGAACCTAAGGAATACAAATACAACGAGTTGCAAAGTGCGCTCATAGAGTATCTTGAACTGAAAGATCAGGGAGGATGGTCATATGTGCCGTTAAAAGGTATCTTGCGAGTAGGCAAAAGTAATAAGAACATCCCTGCTTTAAGAGAGCGTTTACGTGTAACAGGAGAGTATAGAAGTTGTTATACAGAAGAGACGACGCTTTATGATAAATGTTTAGAAGAGGCTGTGATACGTTTTCAAGCCAGACATGGTCTTGTTGCAAAAGGTACCATAGGACCTAATACTATGAAGGCGTTGAATATACCTGTAGAGAAGCGTATTGAACAGATGCGTTTGAATTTAGATCGTATTAAATGGTTAAACGCACGTCATTCTAACCGACACATTATGATCAATATTCCGGCTTTTACACTCTCTTTTGTTGAAAATAATGCACTGCGTCAACAGATGAAGGTTATTACAGGAACAAAAAAGAATCCTACACCTGTTTTTTCAGACACTGTAGAGATCATTGTTTTGAATCCTCATTGGAATGTCCCTAAAAGCATCATTCAAAAAGAGTTGATCCCAGATATATTAGAAAACCCTAATGCCATGCAAAAACAAGGTATCGAAATACGTGCAGGATGGGGTAAGGATGCTCCTCTCGTAAATGTAAATTCTGTGGATTGGACACAGTACCGTTACAGTAAATCCATGCCTTATCGCTTTGCACAAGTTCCCGGATACAAAAATGCTTTGGGGAAGGTCAAGTTCTTATTCCCCAATAAGTTTTCGGTGTATATGCATGATACTCCGACAAAACATCTTTTTAACAAAAATGTAAGAGCCTTCTCTCATGGCTGTATTCGTCTTCATCAGCCAAGAGAATTGTTGAGAACCTTTTCGACATTTAATGAAAATGTGGACTTTGAAAAATCTCAAGAGAAGCTCAAAGGAAAGAAAAAAGGGTATCTAAAATTAGATACTCAGGTACCTGTGGATGTGATCTATTTGACCTCCTATGTGGACCATGAAGGTGTATTACAGTTCAGAAATGATATTTATGGCTATGATAAAATGCAGCTTCAGGCATTTAGAAAGTGGTAGTGTGTCTTTTGAGTATGCTATCGTTTTAACAGGGAGTATCGCTACTGGTAAAAGTACTACTGCGGCACTTTTATCTTCTTTGGGTTTTCAGATAATAGATGCTGATCAAGTTGCACATCAAATGCTTAATACCCACTCCCAAGCCATTTCTGAGCGCTTTGGTGCAGAACTGGTTAGCAATGGGGAGGTTGACAGAAAGGCTTTAGGAAGCATAGTATTTGCAGATAGTGTAAAACGCAAAGCGCTTGAAGATCTTCTGCATCCTCTTATTTTTGATGAGATTCAACGGCGATCTTTAGTGTTGGATAAAAAGAAAAAGCCATATCTTGTAGATATACCTCTCTTTTTTGAGGGAGGACGTTACCCTATAGAAAAGTCGATTGTTGTGTATGCTACAAAAGAGCAGCAACTACAGCGTCTAATGGAGCGCAACGGGTATACACAAGAAGAGGCACAGTCTCGTATATCCACGCAAATGCCCGTAGAGGAAAAACGAAAAAAAGCTAGCTATGTTATAGATAATAGTGGTACACTTACGCAATTAGAAGCAGAATGTGCGCGAGTAACTAAGGAGATAAGTGATGACAGTAACTAAATATTCAGCCAATGGCAATGATTTTGTAATGTTTCTTGCTCAAAAGAAAGAAGACAGATCTGCCCTGGCACAAAAACTTTGTCATAGACAAAATGGTGTAGGTGCAGATGGAATGGTTGTCCTTTTACCACATAAAAAATATGATTTTGAATGGGAGTTTTATAACTCTGACGGAAGTGACGCAGATATGTGCGGTAATGCAAGCAGAGCGGTAGCGCACTTTGCACATGAAAAAGGTATTTCCAAAGACAATAAAGCAGAGTTCCTTACAGGAGCGGGTGTTATACGTGCAACGATCAACGGACTGTATGTTGTAAGCGATATGGTAGAACCAGAGATCATCTCTGATGATATAGAAGAGTATGGAGAACAATGGTGGTTGATAAACTCAGGTGTCCCACATCTTGTTTCTGTGAGAGAAAACCTAGATGATTTTAACATAGAAGAAGCAAGAGCATTACGTCATAAATATAACTGTAATGTAAACATCTGTTCTCTTAAAGACAATACGATGTATGTACGTACCTATGAACGTGGTGTTGAAGATGAGACACTAGCCTGTGGTACAGGAATGGTGGCATGTTTTATACGTAATCATAAAGAAGGTAAGGTCTCTGATCAGGTAAAGGTACATCCTAGGAGTGGAGATGAACTGTATGTAAGTTATGAAGAGGGTGTGTACAGGTTTGGTGGAAAAGTCACTAAAACATTTCTTGCTGAAGTGCTCATATAAAAAGTGAAATGAACACACTTCACCTTCACTACAATTTCTACAGTAGAAGGCTCACGCAACTGATTGCTTTATTGTTAAAGTGATTTTGATTATGGTATGATTCTATAAGTCGATTTTAGAGAGGAAAGAATGAAAAGTATGATTATGTTTGCCATGATGGCATTTAGCTTGTATGCCAGTGAGTTTACTCAGGCGGTAGATGATTACAATAAGGGTGAGTATACAAAAGCCTTTGATACTTTTTACCTTTTGGCAAAAGACGGTAATGCCAAAGCACAATACAATACCGGATTACTTTACGCACAGGGGAAAGGAGCTCAAAAAGACCTTTCCCAGGCAAAAAAATGGTATGAAAAAGCAGCAAAACAAGGCAATGCTTCAGCACAATACAATTTGGCAAAACTCCACCATAGTGCAGGAACAGAAGATCCGCATGCGTATGAAAAAGCAAAGTATTGGTATGAAAAAGCGGTTAAAGGCGGTATTGTGCAAGCAAATAACAATCTTGCCGCATTATATATAGATGGCTTGGGTGTAGAAAAAAATGAGCAAAAAGCACTCATGCTTTTAGAAGAAGCTTCTTCTAAAGGAGATGCTGCTGCACAAGTAAATATTGCAGTGCTCTATGCCTGGGGAGAAGACGTGACCCATGATAAAATGAAAGCCTATGAAAACTTCAGAGCGGCACTTCAAAATGGGAAAAGTGAAGCTAGTGGCTATTTAGATAAACTCTGTCAGGAGAGTGCTTGGGTCTGTAAAGACTAGAGATAGACTTTTAAGTATCTCTTAGTTATACTTCCGTCCTATTAAGATACATAAAAGCGACTAAGCGGTATTTAATTAACATGCTCGATTAACTCAGCGGTAGAGTGCCTCCATGACATGGAGGTGGTCACAAGTTCGAATCTTGTATCGAGCACCATATAGATTGTTCCTATCCTTTTAAACCTTATCAAAAACCTTTCCTTATTCACATTTTTGGATCAAATGACCTTCTTCATTAGTCTAATTATTTTTTAATTTAATTAAACACATTTTGGCATTAAGCAATTTCATTGTATTATTGATAAAAGTATTGTGTTTGATATGTAGGGGTATTGAATTAATTTAATATAATTCTAGCAGAGCAGGAGTCCTTTTGAGAGCACAAAATATCTACTATGTTGAAGAGAAAAAACATGCAGTGAACCGTTTGGTTTTCTTAGTAATATTGACTTTTTTAAGCTTTGTTTTTTTTGAACGAACAGGGAATGAAGTTATCTCTAACCTTTTCCTCTCCTCTGTAGTGCTTGCAGTATTGGTTACTGTCTCTTTGCTTCATTATGCCTTGATCGTTCGTTATCCCCACCGATTGCTCGTTTATAGAAAAAGTTTCCTTATCATACTTGATATTTTTGTGCTGACGATGCTTGTCAGCGTTTATGAACAGCATGGCATCTATTTTTTACCTTTTTATGCATGGATAGTGATGTGGAGCGGTTCGAGCTTTGGTATTGGATATTTTTATATCAGTATTGTTGCTGTTGCAGTAGCAGGGATAAGTCTCTTGGCATACTCCCCTTACTGGTTATCACATTATGATATTCTTTTGGCTTTTTCCATTACTACTTTTTTATTGCCACTTTTTTTCCTAAAAGATACAGTACGTATACATGAACAGAATGAAAAGCTGACACAAGAACTAACAACCACTGAAGTAGATGCGAATACAGATACTTTAACAGGAATTGCAAATCGGAAGGTCTATAAAGAGGAGATGAAAAAGGCACTTAAAAGCAGAGAGTTCTTTGCCCTTTTCTTCATAGATCTGAATAAATTTAAAATTATCAACGATACCCATGGACATGATGTTGGTGATGAGGTACTCAGAGAGGTGACACGCAGGCTAAGCCATAATTTGGGAGAAGAAGATTTTCTTGCAAGACTGGGAGGCGATGAGTTTGTTATTATTAGCAAAAGAAAGAAAGTATTTTTATCCAAGTTTGTTAAAAAGTTAGAGGCTGGAGTGATAGGACAACATAAGATCGATGACATTATTGTCAATATCTCTTTAAGTATAGGGATCAGTATGTGTCCCGATGACAACAAAACTGAAATGTTGTTAAGTAAGTATGCAGATGAAGCGATGTATGCAGCGAAAAAGAAGAGGGGAACCTATCATGTCTACTATAGAGATATTGCCCCTGTTTCACCTGAAGAGCCGGATATCTACTAAGGTACAAGACCTGTAAACACATCTTCAGAGTATATGTTCTAACTTTTGGCTATAATTACGACATTTTTAACGCGGACAATGTAGGTTGCGTTTACATAAAGGGCTAATTTGAGCGAAAATCTTATAGGTTACATAGATGACCAGGGCAATATCATAGACACACAGAGTGCAGGAGAAAACTGTACAGCAACTCCTATAGAGTATGACAACAGCGACGCATCTTTAGAGATCGTACGCCACTCTACAGCACACCTTATGGCGCAGGCTATCACTGAACTTTATCCTAACTCACAATTTTTTGTTGGACCTGTGGTGGATGAAGGATTCTACTATGACTTCAGAGTCGATGAGCAGATAGGTGACAATGACCTCAAAGCCATCGAAAAGAAGATGAAAGAACTCATCAAGAAGAAGTACAAGATAGAAAAGTACGAGATGAGTAAAGCTGAGGCCTTGGCAAAATTTGCCAATGATGATCTTAAACAAAAGGTTATGTCACGTATCGAAGATGATACGCTTTCCATCTACAAACAGGGGGAATTTGAAGATCTATGTCGAGGACCTCATGTTCCTGCATTACGCTTTTTACATAACTTTAAACTCACACGTGTAGCAGGCGCATACCTTGGTGGAGACGAAAATGCAGAGATGCTTACACGTATCTACGGTATTGCATTTGCAGACAAAGAGTCACTCAAAGCGTATATGACTATGGTTGAAGAGGCGAAAAAACGTGATCACAGAAAAATTGGTGCTGAGATGGAACTCTTTATGTTTGACGAAGCAGCAGGTCCAGGTCTTCCTTTCTGGATGCCAAAAGGTGCAAAACTTCGTTATAAACTAGAGAGTATCTTACACAAAGCACACCTCACACGTGCTTATGAACCTGTACGTGGGCCGGAGATCCTTAAAGCAGATATGTGGAGAACCTCAGGACACTATGCATGTTATGGTGAGAATATGTATCTTACTACCATTGATGAACAGGAGTATGGGATCAAACCTATGAACTGTTTGGGACATATACAGGTATTCAAGCATACACCAAAAAGTTACCGTGATCTACCTTTACGTTATTATGAATATGGTGTGGTACATCGTCATGAGAAATCAGGTGTATTACATGGGCTTTTCCGTGTACGTGAATTTACCCAAGATGATGCACATATCTTCTGTGAACCCGACCAGATAGCAGCAGAAGTATTGGAAGTAGTAGAATTCGTAGACTCAGTGATGAAACTTTTTGGTTTTGACTATACGATGGAGATATCAACCAAACCGGAAAAAGCGATTGGTGAAGATGCAGTATGGGAAGTGGCAACGCAAGGACTCAAAGATGCACTTAATGGTAATAATTTGCCATTTACCATAGATGAAGGCGGGGGTGCATTTTATGGTCCAAAGATCGACATCAAGATAACAGATGCCATAGGCCGTAAATGGCAGTGCGGTACGATACAGGTTGACTTTAACCTTCCAGAGCGTTTTGGTGTTGAGTATGTTGCTGAAGACAATACACGTAAGCAACCAGTGATGATACACAGAGCCATTTTAGGCTCATTTGAACGTTTCATTGGTATCTTGACTGAGCACTATGCAGGAGAGTTCCCGTTCTTCTTATCTCCGGTACAAGTTATTTTTGTACCTATATCTGATAGTCATGCAGATTATGCGTATACTCTTAAGAAAAGAATGGTTTTAGAAGGAATGGATGCTGAGGTGTATGACAAAAATGATTCTCTCAATAAACGTGTAAGAAATGCAGAAAAGCAGCGTGTGCCGTATGTAGTGATTGTTGGTGATGAAGAAGTGACTAATAATACTGTGGCTATACGTGATAGACGTAACAAAGAACAGTATAATCTTACACAAGACGAATTTATGGTAAAATTAACCAAACAACTTCAAGAAGGTAAAATTTGAGTAGACAAAACGACAGAAACAACAGGGGTAGAAAAAAAGCTGACAGCACCATTATGAATGAGGCGATCAGAGAAAATGAACTTAGAGTATTGGGTGATGATGGTGAGCAATTTGGTATCATCTCCAGGACTGAGGCGTTAAATATAGCTGAAGAGAAGGGACTTGATCTGGTATTGGTCTCTCCTGATGCTAAACCTCCTGTTGCGAAAGTAATGGACTACGGTAAACATAAGTACGAGCTGGAAAAGAAGAAAAAAGAAGCACGTAAGAACCAAAAGAAAATTGAAGTAAAAGAGGTAAAGTTCTCTTGTAAGATCGCAGAGAATGATATCGCTTACAAAGTGAAACATGCCAGAGAGTTCCTTGAAAAAGGAAAACATGTGAAATTGCGTGTATTTCTAAGAGGACGTGAAATGGCGAATCCTGAGTGGGGTGTGGATGTGCTTAACCGTGTCTGGCCTATGTTGGAAGATGTGGGTAATCTTGAGAGTAAAGCATCCCAAGAAGGCCGTTACATCAATATGTACGTTACACCGCTTAAAAAATAGTACCTGTCTATCTTATATAATTATGTGGTCTTTTTCTGACCGCATGATTCTTCCCACCTTTTTTATAAACCTTGAATTTCAAAATGCCAATAATTGGAACTATATTCCCCTTTTAATGTAATCTCTTTTGCAAGCGCTGTAGGTCCCGGTACATCTGAAGGAGGAATGATATATATCTCTTCATGAATAAAGAATTCACGCTCTGTTTTTTTTAGTATATCACGGCTTTGGAACTCTTTGATCTTAAACTCTTTTGCAAGTAGATCATAGGCACTTTTACTCGCTTTATGATACTTCATCATATCACTGTCCAGATACAAGGAGTCTTCAAGCGTATATTTGTTCCTTTCTGAGATATAGACGATCTGTTCATGGTTTGAACTATGGATCTGAAGGATATAGATGATCGAGACTGAGAGGATAAGTACAGAGACGAGGATCTCAATAATGGTAAATGCCGGGCGTAAGGGTTTCATCAGTAATACGCTCCAGTATCAGAGAGGCTGTGACTTTTTTTCACCCAGTACTCTTTTGCCTCTTCGGGTGAGTCAAAGCGCAATGGGGTATCAAAAAATGAAGGCAGGAAGTAGGTCCCCTCCTTATTTTCCAAAATGATCTGTGTAGAGCTCCCATTATGATAGAAGTCCATGATAAGACAGATCTTTTTATCATCATATCTTCCATACTCTATACGCACAAGAGAATCGCTTTCATCCAGTGTATAGGCTTTTAGATTTTGAAGATCAATGGCCTTTGAGTAGGCTTGAAAAGGAGAACTAAGATCAGTTCTTGTGTAGCAGGTAGAACACTTGTCAAGACACATGAGGGTTGCTTGTCCCTCATAAAGTTCTGACTTTATGATCTGTGCTTTGAGGTTCATAGGGGTTAATGGTTGTGGTTTTGGTTTTACAAGTTCAAATTCTTCAAAACCAAGGAAATAGACAATTGAGACAAGCAGAATGACAACAAGAAGTTCTATGAGAGAGAACCCCTTATTCATGCTAGATCTCAAGGGTAAATTCATTTAAAGTATCTTAGTCTGTACATTCACTAAATAAGATATCTTTATTGTTCTCTTCTCCACCTTCCTGTCTATCTGCTGCAAAAGAGATGATCTCAACTTCAGAGCCTTTATTGACATAAAGAAAAGGGGTTTTCCATGAATCTTTAGGGAGTTTTTTCAAGTAAGGTTTTGCACGGTACCCAGGGTATTTTTCTTCATCAGGATTACTTAAAAGTGCTTGGAACCCTTCTTCAGTTTCAGGAAAATTTCCATTGTCAAGTTTGAACATGTCCAGTCTCTTTTTAAGATCATTCATCTTTAAGCAGACCGTATCTCTTTTTGCCTGATCTGCAGAATCCATAAGGCCAGGAGCAACGACTGCAACAAGTCCTCCAAGTATGACTATAACGATGAGGAGTTCTATGAGAGAAAACCCTGATCTTAACTTTTGTTTTTGAGGCATGTATATTCCTTTAGTTTACTTTGCTTGGGTATAATAATTAACAAATTATACTTAACAGAGCTTTTAGATGGATAAAACAGGAAATACCCTTGTCGCTGATAAACAGAGAGAAGGCTTTGCCTTGCTTGTCACATTGTCAGTACTTACAGTTATTATTGCACTTACAACCGTTTTATTGAGCTACCTTGATGAAGTAAGAGAAGATGCTTCCCAGACTAAAGCATTGATACAGGCAAATGTCTATTATGCTGATATTACCAAAGTCTTTAACGATCTTAAAGATAAAAAAACACTTTTTTCTACACTTTATCTTGCTCCTTTCCCTATCGCTTCTGAAGATGGCAGGTTCATGATGTCAGTAGCATGTAAACCTCTTTCAAATGCTGTAAATATAAATTGGCTGGGAAGTGGCAGTGACCCTGAAATGCTCGAGCCTTATGTTCTGGCACAAACAGTATTTGATTTTCTTGTGCAGGAATATGATCTGGAAGATGGCATGAGATTGCAGGAGATCATTCTTGATGAGATAGGAGATGAAGAAAGCTTTGTCCAAGGTGTATACAGCAGATTTAGACAAAAAAATGGTATTATATCATATCAACAATTTACAGCTATCTTGAGTCGTTATCAGTTTGAAGTGGATGATGAAAAAGTAAGTAAGATTCCATGGGATAGATATTTTTCTTTCTCAGGTTCATCCAACGTTGTCGATGCTGAGTACAGTTCCCCTGAACTCATTGCATTGATGTTTGAGATAGATCTGCAAAGTGTACAAGAGTGGTATGAAGATCCCGCCAGAAGCAGCTTGGAAACGTTCATTACAATGAATGGCGGTGATTATGCTAAAAGAAAAAAGATCTTGGCAGGTGAAACATTTTTAGAAGAGAGTACATGTATGGTCTCTTATGAAATTGCAGAAAAACCGTATAGGTTTAGCTTTGAATATGTGCAAGGAGAGGCAAAGTATTTTGAATTTTATGGAAAACAGTAAAGAACTTCTTCTTGTGCATACCGCTATGAAGCATGTATCCCTTTCGGAACCTGTCAATATTATGTTGACACCCCAGTTCTATACAATGACAAAAGAAGTATTGCCTGTAAGTTATGCCTATCAGGCAAAAAGATTTGCAGGCTCCTTATTTGATGGATTGCTTGAGAGGGAAGGTACTTATGAATTTTTTGTATACAAAGAAGATGAACATTGGACTTTTATAGCCTATGATATAGACATGATCATTTCCTTTTTGCAGACAAAAGGTTTTCATCTAGGAGATGTTTCTAAGATCTTTTTTGCACAGCAGTCAGTGGATGAATTCACCGCACCTTATATTTTAAGTGATCAGGATGCTTTGGTTGCTTTGGATGAAACCATTGTGGTTGTACCTGCAAATGCACTAAGCCCTGAGGAACCGACCTCTTTAAAGTTTGACAGACAGTTTACTCCAAAAAAGGGAGTTTCCCTTGAAGATGCTTCATCTTCGATCTTCACGCTAAAGCAAGCTATACTCGTCTCTTCTTTTTTTATATTTTTTGCCATGATGTTCTTGATCGAAGGGTCACGTTATGGAGGGGAAAACGGGTCTGCTGAAGAAGAGTTACAGGCACTCTACGCTGAATATCCCTCTTTACAAAGTCGCTATACACGCGAAGGCATTTTGAGTAAATACAGAGAGCTTGATAAAACAGAAAGAGTAAAAAGAGATGCAGTCAAAAAGCTTTCAGCAATGCTCTTTAAAGGGGTTACCCTTACTTCCTTCTATATGGATCATAAGAGTGTGAAGGCAAATTTCTCTTGCGTCAATGAACAGATAGCCCAGCGTGTCGAGAACTTGGGGAAACAAGCACAGTTTAAGGTCTCCAAAACAAAAGGCGGTAAGGATCTGCGTATGGAAGGTACTTTATGAATTGGAAACGGTATCAAAACGAACTGATAGTTTTAGCGGCTTTCCTTCTCATGTTCAGCATGTATCTCTATAAGCAGAGTGCTATCTCTTCTCAGTCAGGGGAGCGCAACAAAGTGACTCAGACTATAGAAGAGGTTAAAGAGGTTGTCGCACTTAAAAAAGTGTGGGCAGATAAAAAGATAAGTCAAAAAGTAGAGAAGCTTAAAACGATTGTCCCCGTATCAAAGGTGAAATGGAGTAATAAATCTAGAAAAGTGACAGCACTCTATACGTCGTTAAAGCCAAGTGAACTAAACAAATTAGGTAGTAAAATCTTGAATACACCTGTCATCATAGAGAAACTTGATGTACAAAAAACAGGTTCAAATTATAAAGTGGAGTTCAAATGCAGATGGTAAAAAATACAATTGGCGTATTGTTGCTTATCTGGTTTGTCATCATCTTTTTTATGCCTAAAGAGGAGATCTATTTCAGTCTTGAACAGGAACTTGCTAAAAATGATATAAAGCTTAATGAGGAAAGTAGAAGCGAAGGAGTCTTCTCTTTAAGTCTTGAAAATGTTACTGTGTATGTGAAAGGCATTCCTTTGGCAACCATAGAAGAACTAGATATATTTACGTTACTTTTTTATACAAGTATCCATTTTGAAACTTTGATGATCGATGAATCGCTTAAAACAATGACACCTACAGAAATAGAAAGTCTACTTATATCCCAAACCATTTGGGCCCCTTTGGACCTTACTGTAAAAGCAGAAGGGCCTTTTGGTGAAGCCAGAGGCAGTGCTGATCTTAGCGCGCGTACCTTGCATATAGACTTCAATGATACCAAAGCATTGGGAATGCTTCAGTCTAAGCTGAAACAAGGAGAGGAAGGATGGTATTATGAAACATCTTTTTAAGCCTGATACTATGAAAAAACTCATTGTATTGTTTGTCGTGGTTGTTATTGTCAAGGCATTATGGGTTATGGTTGCATTGCTGTGGTTCCCTTCAGGCGGTGTAGATCATTTAGAAGAAAAAGATAATAAAGCACTCTATTACAGAGTAAAGCTAACGCCAAACGAAGCACCAGCACCAGCAATAAAGAAAAAAGAGACAAAATTTAAACCAGCTGGAAGCATTAAAGATATAAAACTTTTGGCCATTTATAATGCTTCAGATACAACAGTGATCACCATACAATATAAATCAAAAACAAAAGTCCTTGCAAAAGGGGAAGATATTAATGGTTTTGTGCTTGAAGGTGCAGGCAGTGACTTCGCACATTTTTCCAAACATGGTAAAAGGTATGAGGTCGTGTTGGAAAAGATAAAAAAGCGCGCACCGCAAAGAGACTATACCGTAAAGCAACCATCCCAAAAAAGTTTTGATAGTCAAAAATCCAGGGGTAGTGTACCTGAAGGTGATGTTACAGATGCTGGGGACCATAAGATCATCGACAAGTCTCTGTTTGACCATTATGCAAAAAATATGGATGATATCTATAAAAATATAGGTATAGCAGAGATCAAAAAAGGCAAAGTGACAAAAGGTTTTCGTATCAGTTTTGTAAAAAAAGATTCCCCTTTTTCAAAATTGGGTTTACAAAGAAATGATATCATTAAGTCTGTGAATGGACAGGCAGTTAACAGTTATAATGCAGCTTTTGGAATTTATAAAAATATTAAAAATGTAGAAAATTTGACACTGGTTATAGAAAGAGGAAAAGAAGAAATGGAGTTAGAATATGAAATTAATTAAAATAATCTTGAGTACAATATTTATATTGTCAGTAGGTTTACAAGCAGAAGAAGAACGTGTAGATGTAAACTTCCGTAACTTGAATCTTCATGATTTTGTGGAGATGGTCTCCAAGATCACGCAGACCAATATTTTGATCGAGGGAGAGCTCAAGGGAAAGATCGATTTCGTTTCACAAGTTCCTGTCAAGAAAAGCTCACTTATCCCTTTGGCAAACTCTATTTTGAGTGGTAAAGGTTTGACACTTGTTGATCAGGGCGATTACTACAAGGTGGTCAAGGCCAATATTGCTGCAGGTGAAGGTTTGGATGTGAGTTCCACTATTGATGGTGAAACCATGAAAACAGTGATGTTCCCTCTTAAAAACTCTAATGCTGCAGTGCTTCGTGCAAAGATCAAACCATTGCTTCATAAAAGTGCCAAAGTTATCTCTTTTAAAGAAAATAATGTTTTAGCAGTCACTGCAGAACCTAGAACACTTCGTGCAATATCGAAGATCATTAAAGCAGTAGAAGAAAAGGGTGAAAAAAAATCTGTGGTGGTCAAGCTACACTATTCCATTGTGAAAGATGTCTTCCCCAATGCACAAAATATGGCCAAGAAGATCTTCCCTCAAACGATTGAGAGCGAGAAGGTAGATATCTTTAAAGATGAGGCAACAAACTCTATAATACTTGTAGGGAAAAGTGATAATATAAATCGTATGATGAAATATATTAAACAGCTTGACATAAAAGGTGAGAGTACGACACAAAAAATGTATGTCATCCGATTGAAGAACTCTAATGTCGAAGAGATGGAAAAGATTATGAGTAAGCTGATCTCTCAGATGAACAATGTAGCAGTAAAAGCACCTAAAAAAGGTGC
Source organism: Sulfurovum sp. (assembly GCA_016744875.1). Classification (GTDB taxonomy): domain Bacteria; phylum Campylobacterota; class Campylobacteria; order Campylobacterales; family Sulfurovaceae; genus Sulfurovum. Next base: position 9,442 of record JADGDL010000016.1, on the reverse strand, counting down.
AGAACCCGCTAGCAAAGCGATGGTGGTCTCAGATATCGAAAGAAATGCTCTGATACTTCTTGCAACAGCCGAGCAAATGAAAAATATACGAGAGACTGTACGCAAGATCGATATTCCAAAAGTACAGGTATATGTCAAAGCAAAGATCGTTGAGGTCGATAGTAACTTGGCAGCACAAATAGGATTGAAGTATGGTATCAACGGTGGGGCCATTGGTTCATCAGGATTATTTTCTTTGGCTGGAAATATGGGAGCATCTGCATTACAAATGTCCCCATCACTGTTAGGATTTTTAAATCAAAATACTGATAGTTATGAAGGTACTGATGCCAATGGTAATCCTATTTATTCTTCTGATCCTGCCTTTAAAATTGACTCAACCAATCAAGTATTTGCGTTAGGTGCACAGTTGGATTTTTTGCAGAGTAATGGTGCAGCACACCTTTTGTCTGAACCTTCAGTGTTATGTACCAATAACAAAGAGGCTGAGATATATGTAGGACAGACCATGTCTATCTTAACAGCTGCGCAACAATCCACCACAGGTGTTTCCAATGTTGTGAACAATTACTCCAGGGAAGACATTGGGTTATCGCTGAAAGTCAAACCAAGACTCTCAAGTAATAATCAGGTAACACTTGAAGTAGAGGTACAGATAGAAGACCTAGACCCTTCTTCAGAACAAATAGCAGATAGACCAACCACAACAAAAAGAACAGTAAAGACCAATACCGTTGTAAAGAATGGAGAGGTAGTGATATTAGGAGGACTTATAAAGAGAGTTGGAGGTAAATCGGTATCCGAAGTCCCTTATCTATCAGAGCTACCTATTTTAGGAGAATGGTTATTTACACATAATACAGATGTAGAACGTGAGCAAAATGTTGTGATCTACCTTACTCCTTATATTGTACGTAAAAGTGCTGATCTGCAGGAGTTGAAACGTATGTTATCTGAACTTGATGAGGTTCAAGAACGTTATAATAAATTAGTTATGAAAGCGCTTGGTGAAAAGGACGAAGTCTCTGTCCCAGAGAAAACTACAACAGCGAGTAATAGGATAGTAAGAACACCACAAAGTACACCAACTGTATCTGAGGTAGAACAATCTTCTTCAGCAGCAAATAGAATACGGCGAACGCCTAAGAGCAATCTTGATATTTTAAATGAGTCAGAGGCGTTATGATGCAGTTTATTCGATTGACAGATGTAAATCTTGAACCTCTTTGGGAAGAAGAGATCAATCATAAACTGGCACTGAAACATGCTTTACTCTTTTCTCAAATTGATGGTGAAAAAAGATGTATTGTAGAAGAAAATACACTGGCAGACGCACTTAATCACCTTTCTAAACTCTCTTTAAATTATCCTGTGAATATTGTGGATACAGAGAGTTTTAAAAGGCTTAAAAATAAATTTTTAGAGATCCAGACAGGTTCTGACTTTGAAGAAATGTCCACCACATCAGATGAACTCTTTGAAGTAGAATCAGATCTTTTGGAATTTATTAGAAACTCTCAAGACCTCCTTTCAAGTGAAGAATCTGCACCCATCATTAAACTTGTAAATTCATTGTTCTTTCAATCGATCCAAAAAGGTGCGAGTGATATCCACATAGAAAGTGCAGAACATAAAGGTGAAGTACGTTTACGTATAGATGGAGCACTAAAAAAACATATAGATCTTGAAAAGAACATTATCGCTTTGGTGATCAATCGTATTAAGGTGATCTCGAACCTCGATATTTCTGAAAAAAGACTTCCTCAGGACGGACGGACACAGATCAGTATTTCTGGGAAAACATTGGATGTAAGGGTTTCTATTCTTCCCACCTACCATGGCGAAAGGGTTGTGATGAGGATATTGGCACAAGGTGACCATATCCCCACACTACAATCTTTAGGTTTTCAGGATGATGTAACACAGAGTCTTTATAAACTTCTGAACCATTCACACGGGATGATATTGGTCACCGGTCCGACAGGATCAGGTAAATCAACTACCTTACATGCATGTATACAGCATATAACAACACCAGATAAAAATATCATCACAGTAGAAGATCCTATAGAATACAACGCTGACAACATTTCCCAGATACAGGTTAATGCAAAAGTAGGCCTCACCTTTGCCGCAGGGCTACGTTCTATCTTGAGACAGGACCCTGATATTATTATGGTGGGAGAGATACGTGATTCCGAGACAGCAGATATCGCTTTGCGGTCCGCTCTTACAGGACACCTTTTGCTTTCAACGCTCCATACCAATGATGCCACTTCTTCTTTAAGCCGTCTTATGGATATGGGGATAGAAAACTTTTTGATCTCTTCCACACTTTTAGGGGTATTGGCACAGAGATTGACACGTAAATTATGTGAAAGTTGTAAGGAAGAGACAACACTAGGTGTTGACACTTTAGAGGACCTTGGTCTATCTAAAGAGAACATGTACTATAAGGCTGTTGGTTGTAGTGCATGTGACTTTACCGGATATCATGGAAGACAGGCGATTGGAGAACTCTTTATCATGGATGACCATGTCAAAGAGATGATGAAAGATGGATTTAATGACCATCAGGTAAGAGATGCAATGAAAAAAAATGGTATGAAAACGATTTCAGATAAACTCAAAGAGATGCTCATCTCTGGAAGAACATCTTACGAAGAAGCTGTCCGTGTTGGGTTGATGGACGGGTAAAAATGATAAACCGTAAAGCATTTACCCTCTTGGAAGTGTTGATATCTATAGCTTTGATGGGTATTGTTCTTGTAGCACTTTTTTCTTCAGTCGATATTCTGCAAGACTCCAACCAGCATCTTTTCAAACAATTGGAAAAAACAAAAAAAGTTACACAATCCAGCCAAGTACTTTACCGAGATATCTTAAGTTCTGACGGGAACATGACGATCACAAAAGATGAATTTACAAGACTGTGTATGGAGTCAACTGCAAATACTTTGTATGCTCTACCTCGTGCAAAGGTATGTTGGGTTGTGTTGAAAGAACAAAATAGTCTTGTACGTGTAGAAGGAATTGGCTATACTTTACCCACAAAAAGTGAAGACCGTGTTGAAGTAGACTCTGTGATGCAGAATGTAGAGCTTTTTGATGTTTATCACAATAAAGACAAAGTATTGGTTATATTGAAAGAGAAATCTAAAAAGGCTATAAAGTTTATGCTTCAAGGTATTAGTACACCTGAGCCTCGAAAAAAAGATGCAAACAGTACAAAGAATAGTAATAGTGACCCCATAACACCGGAGAAAGCAACGAATACAACTACTGACCCGGTTACAACGCCAACAGGTATGATAACGACATATTAAGGAGAAGCGAATGAATGAAACATATGAGAAATTAGGGCTCTTTTATCTAGGTAAAGATGTTGATAAAAAGAGTATGGAGCCTTCAGAAGCGCTTACCCTGCTTAAAAATAAAAACTTCACCACTCATGCAGCCATTATAGGGATGACAGGTTCTGGTAAAACAGGTCTTGGTGTTGGTATTATGGAAGAAGCAGCTTTAGATAACATCCCTTCTATAATTATAGATCCAAAAGGGGATATGGGAAATCTCTGCCTTAGTGACCCGTCATTTTCTTCAAAAACATTTGAACCTTGGGTACGAGATGAAGCGAATGCTAAAAATGAAGAATCTATGGACTATGCCAGTAAGATCGCAACGGTATGGAAAGAAGGATTGGAGAATTGGGGACAAGACAGTACCCGTGTTGAGAAGTTTCATAAAGTAGATAAAACGATTTATACACCGGGTTCTTCAGCAGGTGTAGCCATTAATGTCATGTCCTCATTGGATGTTCCTCCCTCTGAGGTGATGAATGACAGTGATACCTTTTCTTCTTATCTTAAAAGTACCGTGAGCAGTCTTCTCTCTTTCATCGGTATTAATGGAGATCCTCTAGAGTCAAAAGAGTATATACTTTTAGCTCAAATCGTTTCAAAAGCCTGGATTGCAAAAGAGCCTCTTAACATTGCTACAATCATAGGAAAAATCATTACACCTTCTTTTGATAAAATAGGGGTACTTCCCTTGGAAGATTTTTATCCTAAAGAGAAACGTTTTATTTTGGCAACAAAGTTCAATGGTCTATTGGCTTCACCAAACTTTTCTCAATGGCTTGAGGGTGATAATCTCGACATTCAAAAATTACTGTATGACGAAGAAGGAAAAGCAAAAATAGCTATTTTCTCTATTTCTCATTTAAATGATGAAGAACGTATGTTTTTTGTTACGCTTCTACTTAACAAATATATCGCATGGATGCGTAGACAAAGTGGTACTTCTGCCCTCAAAGCATTACTTTACATGGATGAGATCTTTGGCTTTTTCCCGCCTACTAAAAATCCACCTAGTAAAGAGCCTATGCTTATACTCCTGAAACAGGCACGTGCATTTGGACTTGGAGTAGTCCTTTCTACACAAAATCCTGTGGACTTGGATTACAAAGGACTTTCAAATATCGGTACATGGTTCATTGGGAGGTTACAGACTACACAGGATATAGAGAAAGTGTTAGATGGGCTTGGAGGCAAGGTTGGTTCCTCTTTTGATAAAAATGAGATCAAAACGATGCTTGCAAACCTTCAGAAACGTACATTCTTTCTAAAAAGTGCACATTTGGATGACATCAGGCTCTTCAGTACACGTTGGGTTTTGTCTTATCTGAAGGGTCCGCTGAAAAAAGCTGAGATCAGCACTTTGATGCAAGCTAAAAAAGAGGCACAGAAAAATGCTAAGGCGAAAGAGATTGTGGAAGTAAAGGGCATGCGTTTTGAGAATTATCAAAATATTGATGACTCTATCCCTCAGTATTATGAAATGGATGTCAGCGAAGAAAACAGTTACAGAGCTACTTTAGGAGCAAAAGTAAAAGTCCATTTCTACCAGGCTAGAAGAGGTATTGATGAGGAAGAAGAATATATCCTATCGCTACCCTTAGAGAGTAAGCAAAGGCTTATAGATTGGGGAAATGCGGATCAAGAAAGCGAAGACTTCTCCAGATATATGCACAGTGCACCTAAAGAGGCTAAATTTACTGCTTTACCAGAGGTGATACTTGAAGACAGAGCATTAAAAAAATCAATCAGGGAATTGAAAGAGACACTCTACCGTACAAAAGAGTTAGTACTGTTTCGTTGTGTATCTCTGAAGCTTGAATCAAAAGTAGGAGAAGCCCAATCAGATTTTATGGTCACAGTACAGGATAGCTTGACGGAGAAAAAAGAAATAGAAATTGAAAAGCTTCAAGAGCGTTATGCTAAAAAAGAAAAAACACTCACAACCCGTTTGCAGCGTGCAAAAGAGCGTGTTGAAAAAGAGTCATCAGATTCTACATCATCTATGATCGATACGGGTATCGCTGTACTTGGGGCACTCTTTGGAAAACCTACACCTACAAAGATAGGAAGGGCCTTGAGTAAAGGAAAAAAAGTACTTAAAGAGCGTGGAGACATCTCTAGAGCAGAAGAACGTATGCTTGAAGTGGAAGCAGACATTGAGGCATTAGAGTATGAACTTGAAGATAAGATCGATGCATTAAGTGAAAAATATAATATTGAGAATTATGAAATAGAAAGTTTCAGTATCAAGCCAAGAAAGACAGATATAGATGTAGTGCTGTGTGCTGTAGTATGGAGAGTTTAGAGAGAAAAGGTTTCTTTAACCTTTACTCCCTGGTTTGATCGCTTCAGAGTTTCCCTCTTTACACATAGGACAATCCTCTGGTGCATACATTTCAAAGGTGAAGTCATCCAGTGCGAAAAGTGGAGTTCCCTCTGGTAAGGCACATTGCTCTTTGGCAGTATCATTACCGCCTACACGCTTACAAAAACCTCTGTTAGCTAGTGATGCAAAGGCAACGACTTCAGCGCCTAAAGCTTCTATAGCTTGAGCCGCCTTCAATGCTGAACCGCCTGTGGTGATAATGTCTTCACAAATAATGATCTTTTCACCTTTGGACACTTCAAATCCACGTCGTAATTCCATACCGCCTTCTTTCTTCTCTACAAAGATAGAACGCACATCCAAAGAACGAGCAAGTTCATAACCGGCAAGTACGCCACCAAGTGCAGGAGCACAAACAGTATCTACTTCAACACCGGCCTCTCTTATCATCTTCGCAAGAGCGTCTGTGAGAAGTGAAGCTTTTTTAGGGTGCTCAAGTACTTTGGCACTTTGAAGATAGCGACGTGAATGGTTACCGCTTGCTAAAAGGAAATGTCCGTCTAGTAGTGCATTGGCATCTTTATAAACTTGTTCTACATTCATATCTTATACCTTAAGGATATCTGCTTCTTTGTTTTTGAAAGATTCATCTACTTTTGTTGTATGCTCATCAGTGATCTTTTGTATCTGATCCTGGGCTTTTTTAGATTCATCTTCACCTATCTCTTTATCTTTTTCAAGTTTTTTGACTTGGTCGTTCCCATCTTTTCTTACATTTCTGATAGATACTTTTGCATGTTCAACCATACCCTTAGCTTGTTTCACGATCTCTTGTCTCTGTTCTGCGGTCATTGGCGGGAAAAAGAGTTTGATGAAGTCACCATCATTGTTTGGGTTTACTCCGATGTTTGCTTCCTGTATCGCTTTTTCGATCACAGGTAAGAGGTTCTTTTCCCATGGTGTGATACTGATAGTCGTGGCATCTGTAGCGATAACGTTTCCTACTTGGTTCAATGCAGTCATGGTACCATAATAATCTACTTTGATATTATCGATGATCCCTGTAGTTACTTTTCCGGTTCTTAAGCTTGCAAAGTCTCTTTTGAGAGCGTCAATACTCTTTTCCATGCTTTCTTGTGTCTGTTCAAAAATTTCATTTACCATAAGGTACTCCTTAATTAATTAGGAGATTTTACCCTTTTTTACCTTGTTATGTAGTTAGAGTGTTTATTGGAAAGGGTGGGGAGAAGAGAGAAATAAGTAAAAGAGAAAACTCTTTTACTTTAGTTAACACTTGGTGCAGCCGGTGCTGCAGGTGTTGTCTTTTCAGTCGCAGGTATAGCTGGGACTGCAGCATTATTCTCAGGGACTATAGTGTCAGCAACAGATGCTGAGTTTTCTGAAGTGTACATATACCCTATGACTAAAGTGTTTACAATAAAAGCAAACGCAAGCGCAAAAGTAAGTTTCGCAAGAAAACCTGTTGGCCCCTTTGCACCAAAAACAGATTCATTGCTTCCACTGTATGCGCCAAGACCAATGCTTGAACTTTTCTGCAGAAGTACTGCGATGGTAATTGCTATAGCGAGTACGATTTGTACGATTAAAAGTGTTGATGTCATCTATGCCTCTTTTTACTTTGAATACCCCAAACGAAATTTGGGTATAATTTCGGCGATTATACCCAAAAAAGTTTGAAACAGCGATGAAGAGAAATAAGGACAATATCTAGTGCAGAAGAAAGAATCAAAAGCAGTTAAAGAGTTTTCTCGTTTTGCACACCAGTACGATCATTATAATATGATCCAGGCAGAGGTTGCAAAAGCTTTGGTAGAACAACTGCCTATCGGTGAATATACTTCGATTGTAGATATAGGCTGTGGAAGTGGAGAAGTCTATAAAAATATTGAACGCTGTGGACATCACTTTAAAGAATACATTGCTTTAGATTCTTCAGCTGAGATGTTGGAATTGCATCCTTCTGCACAAAATATAGTGAAACTTCAAGCAGATTTCAATATACCTGAAACCTATAGTCTCTTTCATGCAGATCCAAAAAGTATTGTACTCTCTTCTTCTGCATTACAGTGGAGTAAAGATCTTGATTTCACAATAAATCAGCTCTCCAAAAAATGTGAGAATGCATATTTTGCGATATTCACATCAGGGACCTTTAAAACCCTGCATCAGATGGCCAAGATTGATTCTCCTATTTATACGCAACAAAAGCTCCAGGAAGTACTGGAAAGTTATTATAATGCTTCGTTTCAGACTAGGCTCTATAGACTTGATTTTGAAAATGTACGTGAAATGTTTCAGTACATTAAAAAGTCTGGTGTAAGCGGAGGGGAGAAACAACTCTCTTATAAACAGACAAAATATCTAATGCAAAATTATCCCTTAAAATATTTGGAATTTGAAGTTTTATTTATGCAAGGTACTTCTAGAAAAAATACTTAAGCAAGACTTTCTATATCTCTAGAGTATCAACGGTTTTGGTATAAGTAGGGTGGATGTGTCGTAATTATTTGAGAGAATCATCATCAAAGATATATCGGTTGATACATTTGATGATTAGTATGTCGTTTGTCCGTTCGTTAGGATTGGCATCTATTAAGATGCTCAATCTCCTCTGAGGACTAAAGACTAGTCATCACCACCAAATATCCCAAGAAGCTGCAATAGAGCTGTAAAGATATTTAAAAAGTTAATGTATAAAGATACTGCTGCATCTACAGGCGAGTCATATGCACCATTTGCAATATTTTGAGTATCATAGATCGTAAAGATCGAAAACAAGAGTAAAATACCTGCTGTAATGATGATGTGCATCATTGGACTTTGAAGCAAGAAGTAATTTACCAAAGAAGCAATGATCACTACGATCAACGTAATGAAAAGTGGTTTTCCCCAGCTTGAATAATCTGATTTACTGTTTATAGCAAAAAGACTCAATGCACCAAAAAGTACAGAGGTCATTAAAAAAGCATTACCTATCATAGCCCCTTGACCCATACCTATAAATGAAGCCAATAGAGGAACTAATGATACCCCTGTTAAGAATGTAAACGTAAAAAGCATTGCAAGATTAAGTCCAGGTTTCCCTCTTGACATACTTAGACCAAAAAAGAGAATGAGTAACTCTGCGCCAAAGATGATCCATTTGTACTGCATTACTATTTCTGCATAAGGCATGGTTACATAAGCACCTGCCGCAGCAGCGATCATACTCGCTGCTAAAAGTTGATAGGTTTTCTTCATAAAACTAACTGAAGCACCTTCCTGAACATATCCAGCTTCTGCTGAACTGTAGTCTCTATCGTATAAAGCCATAATATTCCTTTATTATTGTTAATATAATTTCAAAGTATAGTGCAGAGAGATTAATCTAAGGTTAATCTATTCTTTTACTCTTTATCTCGCTGTGCCTGCAGCCTTTTGTATTCATCTTTTGCCTGTTCAGCATTGGTTTTATTTTCCTGTATTGTGTAAATACTCTCTTTCTCAGCTGAATTTGATACTTCGGGGGTAGTCATGCAGGCAGATAAGAGAAATAATGTAAAAAATAAAAATAAGTAACGCATGATATTCCTTCATAGTATATAAGTTAGAGTAATTATAAGCAACTATCTAAAAAAGATTACTTAAATGATAATAAGTTGTGTAAATTTAATATTATAATGTAAGTAAAGAACAAATTTCGTTAAATTTCGCACATTTCTTAAAAAACCCTTGACAAGAAAGGAGTTCGGTGCTA
>JADGDL010000015.1:35207-44864 GCA_016744875.1 Sulfurovum sp. | reverse complement strand
CTATTTACCAAGCTCAGCTTTTACTTCTTTAGCTATCTTGATGAATTTCTCAAGCTCTGAAGAATGCTGGTCTCTTAATGTAGCCATTGCATCTTCATGCCCTGACAAACCACAAATTGCGATTGTATAACAATCTGTTTCTGATCTTACGATCTTTAATGCAACATTTGCATAATGACAGTGTACACCGATAAAGATCGCTGCTTTAATGTTGTTATGCCAAATTGTTAAGTTCGGGTGATTTGGATTGATCTCTACTTCTGCATCGATCTTTGGATATTTTGGTCTGTAATCGTACATTGGAATCATCTTTGAATTAAGAACTTCAGCCATCTCTTTTATAAGTATAGCTTTCTTCTTTGCTTCTTCGTTCCATCCGTATAATACTTGTGGACCAGGGAAAATGGTCGCATTTTCGCTTGTCAACATCACTCTCGCACATTCTCTCATTGCAGTTTCTTCATCTACAATGTCTTCTAATAAAAGTGCTTTTCCTTCTGGTGGTGTAATTACACCTTCATACGTAGCCGTTGGATACGGTGAATAATACGCGGGGCCTTGATTTGCCATAAGTTCTCCTCTAAATTGTTTTTACTGTAATTTAAATCTAATTTTTAGATCTATGCTTCTGCTGATGTGTCTGGCATTTCCATCGTAATACAATTACGATCTAGCATGTCTGTACATACGTACACACATAGTGCGCACCCTTTACATCTATCTTCATCTACCCAAGATGTATTCTCGTCTTGATTGAACATCAGCGTATTCGCCTCTGGACAATATAACGTACAGGCATTACATTTATACTCTGAACACTTATCTGCATCAACTTTTGCTATATAATACATTTTTACTCCTCTTTATGATAACTTAAACATATATATATGTTTTACGGAGTTTACTTTAAATACCTTTATTTTACTTTAAATTTAAGGTATATATTATTGACTTTATAAACAAATTAAATTCCTACCCAAGCGTAAGTGTAAATAATGATTATATTCAGTATACATTATAATAATGGAGATTGAATCATAAATACTTAAGGAAACAACTGATATAAGCTATGCACATTGAACAAGAGTATAGTTCTTTTAACAAAAACTATATTTCTGTAAATATATAATAACAAGGAACAAGTTTATGTATAAGGTACAAATAGCACACGAATGTGGATGTTTTAAAAAAAGCGAATATAAAAGTGAAAAGTCATTTGACAATCAGCAGGATGCATATAATTATTCAAATATTGTAGCAGAATTTATGAATGAGGATTTTTGCCAAAAACATCTATTTGTTGCACAAAAAACAGTTGATGATCATTTTATTATTACAGTAAGTAACAATCCAAACTCAGGTTCATGTAGTACAGGAAGTTGTGATACTGACACAGGTGCGACACTTGCAGACTCTAGTTGTGACTCAGGAAGTTGCGGTTGTTCATAAAGAGAGAACCCTATGATGATCAAGTCTAAATCACTTAAGACTTGATCAGTAAATATATCTAGGCGAATAGATCACTTTTTTCTGGATGTTTTTCTTCATATTTTACTATATATGAACACTTAGATACAGCTTTTTTATTTGCCTTCTCGATCTCTTGCAGTACATCTTCTAAAAGCATTCTAGCAAGACCTTTCCCAGCTAATGCCTCTGGTACTTGTGTTTCTGTTAAATGCATATTTCCATTTTGATCATCATATCTAATAAATGCTACATGACCATCTATATGGTATGCGTATGTACATTCATCTTCATTGTGTATTAGTGTATAAGACATTATATATTCCTTTTAATTTTTGTGTATTTTACCATTTTTATTTAAAAACTTCTACTCTAACTATAAACAGATAACTTTAACTTTATATTTATAGAACAAGCTATAATAATGGCGTTTATAACTATAAAATAGCTTCAGATATTTACATAGTATACAGACTCTCAAAACATAATACAGGAGATAGAATGAGTGAACAGGCAAAAATATTAGCAGAACTTCAAGAGATGATCATGGTTATCCTAAACAATGGTTCCGCATCAGAGGCAGAAGCAGATAGGATCGATGAGCTTGAAGCATTGATGCACGAACAAAAGTGTTATGATGATATCGATCACGAAGAGTACTCCTGTAAAGGGGAACAAATAGCAGGTCTATTCTCTACTGATCAGCATATGGAAGCCATAGACAAAATGTGTGAGTGGGAAATTACACCTGATGATTTTTTTGGGTTTATAGAATATCATGATGAGGAAGAAGAATACACAGACATGTGGACAAACGTCTTTACTGCTGAAGTAAGTAAATTATATGAGTCAAAGTGTCCAGCAAAGTAGCACTCACATAAGATTTATATTTAGTTTATATGTTTAATAGTAAATTAAACAAGTAATGTTAGAATACAAAAAAATCATTATGAGGTATCGATACTATGGCTGAACAAAAAACAAAACGTTATTTAGAGTTACAAATGGAGGAACTTAAAGCTGCTCATACAGAGGAAGCCGAGAAGTCTACTCCCCAAAAGCCTAGAGATAATAGGGGTAAAAATGCTGACATTGCAAAATTATATGATGATGCAGCAGAGTATGAAGAAGACTTGCAAGGTTTTGAAGACGAGTTGGAGATAGTAAATGCCAACGAACTTAAAGATATTGCTGCAGCATTGATCCATAAGTTTCCAAATGAAAATGAAGAAAGAAATTATGCACAAGAGTTAGATACGATATTAGACATTGGTTGGACACACTTTATAGAAGTTGACAAAACACATCCTAAAGAGCAATTAAAGCTTATTAAAGAAACAGAATTTGGTGATATTGTAGAGAAGTTAAGTGCTGCATATCCAGACTATAATGGTGATTTTGAAAAAGATGTGAGAGAACTTTTAGTGAAGAGATGGGGAAATTTGATCGCAATTAAAAAAGAGCATATCAAACAAGAACATGATGAGATCAAAACTGCCGGTCTCAAACCAAAATATGTAAAAAGAGTTTATCAACAATTCCATGGAATTGTTCAATAAGTTATCACTTCGAAGGCTAAAAGCAATTTACTTTACATAGAAAATAAATCTTTTTAGCCCAAATAAAACCTCTTAGAGAGAAGGCCTTAGCCCATCTCTACAGAATCTATCTCTGTTTTAAATTGTTCAATGGAGAAAGTAATCAAATTAGCTATCTCTTCTGCTGTATTGTTTAGGTATGTTTTGGTTAAACGGATCTTACGTGTCGGCTTTGTGTATTCACCTACAACATATGTCACTGAGATATAAGGATCTCCAGAAATATCACAACTATCTGATGTTGTCGCCACTTCAGGTATACAATATTCAATATCAATATCTGGGTCTACCATCATATTATCCACAAGGGCTACAACTTTTTCCAATTTTTCTTTAGTTTGTTCTTCCGATATAATAGCGTCTGGATTATTTACAAGTGCTAAGATCTTTTCCAGTTTTTCTTTAACTTCTGTTGCTACGACAGTTGTTTCTGGATCATTCATAAGCGCTACCAGTTCTACTAATTTTTCTTTAATTTCTTTTTCCATAATCATTTCTCCTAATATAATATAGCTAATCATTTTGAATGAAAAGCATGAAGTATGATAGTATTTTTTACTTAAAGGTCTCTATCATAGCCCCATATTATATTATAACACAAGTGTGGAAGATATGACAAAAAAATTTCTAAAAAAGGTGTAGTGTAAGTAGTATGATTTATAGAAAGACGTGAGATAAATTGCAAAAATCACTAAACAAATATTTCATCTCACTATGCCGTCTTATTTAATTGCTTGAAAGGGGATCTCATCCAGAGAAAAGTTTTCTAGTTTATTCTTTATCCATTCAAGTACGCTAGAGTTTTCATTGACAAAGAAATAGATCGCTCCTCCATCCTCATCATTTTGAAGGAGTATACTATCGTTCTTTTCTGACTCCCAGGCAGTTAAAGTATCATATTGTATATATTCTGTATGTATGACATAGCTTTGTAATGTTATTTCCTTCTCTAGAGAATAAAAAAGAAATCTTTTCGAAGCGATATCATCTATATTTACCGAAGTATTTGAACTTAAATTATATAGTTTATATTCAAATCTTTCTAAAAGTTCAGATACAAACTCTTTTGTCCATATAAGTACTTGTTTCATACACTTTTTAGTTGCCGGATCTGTATTGTCTCTATCTAAATATACTGTATTATAGTCTTTACAGATGTTACTGTAGTCTATCCCGATACCTGTTATTTTCATCTTAAGCCTCTTGTATTACCTTAACTTCATTTCCTACTTGAATTCCACCATAATCTAAAGGAGATATAAATAGACCACGACTTCCATGAATGAGTTCAGGAAGTTCAGGTGCAAATGCATATAAGTAACGATAGTCCTCGCAAGGTCCAGTCACTTCAAAGAGCATTTCACCTATCTCTATGATCGATCCTTTATTCAGATGATACAGGTCAATGTCTACATAAATGTCTTCCATCAATAGACCTCTTTCAAAAACAAGCTCTGCTTCTTCTATAATGTCATAACTCTTTTTTGAAACCAGAACCATAGTATGTTCTGCCCCATTTTCATAGTCTCTACTTCCCATGATACCATTTTCATCCATGTCCATATCTTCAACCTTCATACGGTGTCCAGAGCGCATCATATCAGGCATAGTCATGTATAAAGATACTACTTTTCCACTTGTCATTTATTGTCCTTTATTGTAAGCATACAAATTTTTCACGATACTAGCATAATTTAAGGTACAATGCAACATATTATTTTATTTGTTATAACAAAATTATAAAATGGGATTTATTACTCATGAACACCAGCTTTTCATGCGAAGTAAAGATTTCCTACTATTACTTTGTTAAAGCCTCCATGGCCTTATCTTGTGCTTCTGTACGGCTGTTACTCTGCTTCACCGCATTCTTAGATGATCCCCTCACTTCAATACGACTTCCAAGGTAGCTACTGGGTTGTTGTATAGTATTAGCGATATTTAGCGTCTCAACACGTCTCTTATAAGTATTTGTAGGACTATCAATATAGGCTTCTTTAGGAGTTTCTGTAGTATTAGTATAATCTTCTGCTTTCTCTTCTCCACATAAGGTGAGAAAAAATATACTTGAAATGGCGACAATAAAGATGCTAACTTTTTTCATTATTTTTCCTTGCTAAATTATAATGAATAGTATATCAAATTTAAATGTATGACAATTTGACATAGAATCAATCATATCTTTTTATTTATGCCAAAATATTCATATGAAACCTACATCAAAAGAATATCTTGAAAAAGTAAGTAAACATTGCCATAATCAAATAGTACACTACAAGTTCAATACCACGACATTACAAGTAACAGATAATTACAGAGAAGGTAGGTTGGCCTCACTGGAATACATTGGAGAATTAGTCTTCTATTATATGCAAGAAGAAAAGAGGATACAACAAGAGTTTAAAGAACAGATCATTAAACAGCTAAAATTTTATTCCTGTCTTGATGATACTGAGTATAAACGTGGAATGTATGATGCCTTGAATGAGGTCTTGAATAGTTAGTGGTCAGTTTAAGATATTTTTTTAAGTATAAGTGTAGTAAAAACAATGTTCAAGAAGGTGGTGGGTCCGCGGGGACTCGAACCCCGGACCACTCGGTTATGAGCCGAGTGCTCTAACCAGCTGAGCTACAGACCCTGATTAGATGTCGTTAGTGAAGATCCTTCGTTTGGAGGGTCACTTTCGAGTCAGAATTATAGCGACTGTAATCTTTAAAAGCAATGAGATTTTGTAAAATTCCAAAAATTACTGCAAATATGATAAACGAGGTCCCTCCGTGACTGAACATTGGGAGTGGAAGCCCTACAACAGGGGCAAGTCCTATGATCATATAAATGTTGACCGTCATATAGACAAAGAGTAAAAAAGCGAGTCCTGATGCAAAAACCCTGATGAGATAATCACCTGCATGTTTGGCTGAAATATAAAGCAAATTAAAGATAAGGAGGATATATAATACAATGACTGTCATCATCCCTTTAAAACCAAACCGTTCTCCTAAAAAAGCAAAGATAAAATCTGTTGAAGAGACAGGAAGAAAGTCAAGCTGTGTTTGGGTCGCTTCTTCTTTCTTTTTTCCTTCAAGGCCACCAGAACCTATGGCGATAAGTGCCTGATTCACCTGGTAACTTGGTTTCCCAACAAAGTCTGAGATACGTTTTTTCTGATACGGTTTTAACTGACCGTAAAGAAGTGGTGCAGAGAGCCCCAATACAACAAAGATAATCATCCATATCTTCCAGTTTATACCTACAACAAATAGTATGCCGTACCCTGTAATGAGCAAAACCAATGCAGTACCAAGATCCGGTTCTTTTGCGATGATCAAAAAGGGAATGACAATTGCAATAGAAAGTTTAATAAATGAAAATAATCCATATCCACTCTCTTGCGGGGGTTTTCTGCTTATCAGATATCCAAGCATCATGATCACTGCAACTTTCATGAACTCTGAGGGTTGTATCGTGACACCAAGCCCGGGAATCTCTATCCATCTTTGGGCTCCAAGTATGGTTTTACCTATGAACTCTACTGCGATTAGTAATCCAAGGTTTGCCAAATAAAAAAGAGGGACAAACCACCAGAGTATCCGTCTCCATGGTATAAAAACAGAAACAAAAAATGCTATACCCGCAATAGTATAATAAACCATCTGTTTATTAAAAAGATGCGGACTTATCTCTTTAACAAGATAAGATGAGATCACAAAAAGCGGGATCATCTGAATCATGAGTAAGTATGAAAAATGTTTAAAGACACGTTTATCAAAATCAAACCATGAAGCCATGCAATATCCTATTTTTTAGGTATTATATCAAAAAGGAATTTTATGCTTGATTTTTATCGCTTTAAGCACTTACAAAAGTACCCTAAACTGCTTCATACCGTCACTACAAAATCATCTGATCTTCCCTATACTTTCAGTCTTGCCCTGCATACAGGTGAAAACCATGAAAAGATCATAGCCAACAGAGAAAAACTTTCCACACTTCTTAAAACAAATAAAAAACTTCACTACATCGTAGCAAACCAAACCCATAGCGACCATATAAAAATCATCCAAAAACAGGAAAGTAAAGGTTGGGAGAGCTTAAAGGATGCCATTGAAGATTGTGATGCGCTTATCACTGATGTTGATGGTGTGTTACTTAGCATTCTTACTGCAGACTGTGTTCCTGTCCTGCTCTATGATAAAAAGAAAAATGTTGTGGCTGCTATACATGCGGGGTGGAGAGGTACACAGGCACAGATCGTGGCAAAAACTGTACAAAAGATGACAGAAGTGTTTAGCTCAAACCCAAAAGACATACTTGCAGGTATCGCTCCTTCCATAGGTTATTGTTGTTATGAAGTAGGAGAAGATGTAGCCGGACACTTTTTTGAAACACCTGAGGCATTCACTAAAGAGGGTGAAAAATATATGTTAAACCTGCCCTACCTGAATCAAGAACAACTCTTAGATGCAGGTGTGCAGAAAGCTAACATTGAGATGAGCAATATCTGTACTGCCTGTGAAGTAGAACGCTTCTTCTCTTACCGAAAAGAGAAGGGATGCAGCGGAAGGTTTATGAGTATGATAGGATTGACCTCATCTTAAAAACTATTTGACTAACTGTAACTTATCATACCCATAAACATCATCACGGAACTGTATAGTGCCTTCCATATCTACCCATGTAGTCAAGTAGATCATATCTACAGGAACTGTTTGGGAGAGTCTAAAAGCTCTTTTTTTGTTGTCTTCCAATATCTTTTGTGACTTTTCAAAGTTGATTATCGGGTCTATCGTTGAAAATGTTTCCAAGAGTTCAAAAGGCTTATGTAATCTTACACAACCGTGACTAAGGGATCTCACATCTTTTTCAAAAAGATGTCTTTGGTTTGTATCATGCATATAAACAGCATACTTGTTTGGAAAAAGGTACTTCACTTTTCCCAGTGCATTTTTTACCCCTGGTGACTGCATAAACCTGTATGGAGGCAAACGACGACCATACTTATGCCAGTTTACATTCAGAGGATTGACTCGGGGAGAGTGTTCAGAGTATCCTGTATGGATCTCTATGTTTTTACTGTTGGTGTAGTGAGGGTTCTTTTTCAGCTTAGGAATCATCTCATGACGGATGATACTTGCGGGTATACGCCAATACGGATTGAGCACGATGGTACGCACTCTACCATAAAAGATAGGTGTCTCATGTCCTTTTCTACCGACAATAACCTTCATGGACTGTATCACTTCCCCTTCATCAAATACATACATCGTATAAGAAGGAATGTTTACCAGTATATGATGCTTATCATTACTACGTTTTATCCATTTAATTCGGTCGATATTAAGTTTGATCCTATCAATCTTTTGAGCTACTGTTTCGGAAAGTGCTTTACGTGTTAGCTTACCTATGTAGCCTTCATCTGCCAGTCCATGTCTTCGCTGAAATATTTGCATGACGTTCAGTAAACATGTATCATATTTGTGCGTATCAGCACAATCAACACTATAGCCTTCAGCCTTTAATCTCTCACGTAAAAGAGGTATCACAGGATCTGATGCTCCTACTTTAAGATCTGGGAACTTGGGTAAAGTTTCCCATCCTCCTGATGCATCAATGTCCTGATATTTTTTTAGTGCTACAAGCATTCTCTCATAAAGAGGAAATACCGGTTTGGCTTTTGTAAATGCATGGTTCAATGTTTTTTTATTAAGTGATTCTATCAGCAGTGATTCAGGTGAGAACAGAATATTATGTACCACCCAGTCACCGTTTCGATGATGGCGTCTCAACTTGGCTTTAAACTTTTTCCAATCTATGTTTCCGTACAGTGCATGCGTCATGTAGGCTTGATAAAGTTTTGCTATCTCAAATTCATATTCTAAAATAGCTCTTTTATCTTTAGGCAGTGCCATATTTTGAAGCTCTACATATCTCTTATACGTAGTAGTATTTTTATCAAGTGTGATATCAGAGCCGATCTGGGTAAACAGTTCTTCTCCAAAAGATGTTAATCCTTTTTCTCTCACCCAGATTGACTTATAGTCAAGCAATCTATACATCGCTTTGAGTCTCTCTTTTTTATCACCTTCATACCCGCTCATAAGTGTTCTGGTCTGATTTTGATCTATCTCTCCCCACTTACTAAAAATAGTTGTATTTTGGTCTAATGTAGGCATACGATGCGCGATTCTCTCTACTGAGATCACATTGAGTGCTTCTATCAAACTCTTCTCTTCTAAGGCATACTGTAAAAGCGATAAGGAGGTATGTTTACTTTTTTTCTCTTTGAGTATCGCAGAGATATGGTCAACATAAAGTTGCATTACCCCTAACTCTACGACAACTCTATCTTTTAAAGAGTTTGAAGCAAAGACCTTCTCATCATTAGGTAAAAGCTTTTTATAGTTTGCAACCAGTTTTGCATGTAATCCCTTTTCAAAATCCTCTTTAAGCTCTTGCACCAGAAGCTCAGTAAATTGTGTTAAGTGGTCTTTATCGACCCAAATAGGTCTATAATCTATAGCCTTATAGAGCTCTTTTACTTTTTTAGAAGAATCTACTACAGACTTTTTGATCTCTGCTCTCATTTCAGTA
>JADGDL010000015.1:19187-35109 GCA_016744875.1 Sulfurovum sp. | reverse complement strand
ATTAAATATTTCCTGCTCTTGCTGATATATCTCCTGATAATCACTTACCGAAGCATTCAAAAAACTTAAAGCTATACCCATGACCAAAATTAACTTTTTAAAATATTGCATCTTTACCCTATTTATGTATTTGCTAAATTATAACCATCAAGCTCTCAAGATGAGATAAAAGCTAGAAAATTCTATTCTCATCTACGGGTATTTCTACACACATATCATACAACGCAAATATTTAGTTATTTAAACTCAAAAAAAGCTTCTTAGTTACTCCCAACAGTTTTTTGCTACTCTTCAAAAATCCGTCATCAGTGTATTCATGTTTTCGCCTATTTAGCTGTGTATTTATGCCGTTATTGTAAGCTGTTTGAAGATATTCCTTCACCGTTCCTAAATTATAAAACTTTAAATTTGGGTTCAGAGATAAAGGTAGAATATGATCTGGCTTTAACATCTCTTGATTATATTTCACAGCATCTCTTATGATACAAGCTTTTTCATCAGAAGAATCACAATTTACCAGGTCATATGGCGGGTGCCATTCTTTTACTGGTTGTAGTTTATCGACATGATTTACTAATGCTAAAATTGTTGGCTGCTTTCTCGTTAAATTCTCAGCTTGTTTGTAAAATTCATCAAACTTGAATCTCAGTTGGGTATCTAGTTTACGTGCCGGTTGATTTGCTTTCAACACCCAAAGTATAAGATCACTATTTGTCATTTCTTTAATAACTAATTTTTCTGTCCCCATACTACCATCAAGACCTGGCAGATCAATGAATTTCATAGCATCTAACCCTTCAATTTTACATTTATGTACTGCAATTGTATCTGTTGCAGGAATGACACTGACTTCGGCAGCCATTTTGTCTGTAATTGCATTAATAACTGATGATTTACCCGCACTTACCTGACCCACTACTGCTACTCTTAATGGCTCAATTTTCTTGGCTTGATTCGTTTTATCTTCAATAGAAGTTTTGCTTTCATATAATTCAGAGTCTTTCACCCTAAAATGGCCACGATATAGATCAATCGAAACAGATGCTAAATCCTTAAGTAGCGCTCTTTTTATCTTATTTTGCAGAGAGTCTGATATACCGTCAAACAAATGGCTACCTACACTTCCCCTTATCTCGGACATTATTGCCCTTATAGGGCTTAAAAATCTTGTTACGCGATAGACATTAAAAAGATGCTTTACTATTTCTAACTTATCTTTATGGGTCTGTCCCTGTTTAAAAAGTGAAAGCTTTATTTTATTCTCAAAAGGAATATACTCATGGATGTAGTCACGATAACGGCGACTTACTTCCTCCAATGCCAAAAGTAATTCAGACGCTGAAAAGGCTAACTCTTTTTCTGAGTTTTCAGGGTTATAATAGGATGCGGTCTGAGAAACCACTTCAAGTGAATATACTTGCATTTCCTCCCACTCAATACCCTCTTCCAATTTGTTATCAATGAATTTTTCTAACTTTTTCCAATTTTCATGGTCAAATTCAGCCCATTGGGGGGATATTTCAATATTAATTTCATCTGCTGATAGCTTTTGTTTTGATACAGCCTTTTCTTTAGTAAATAGATGCGATACAAAAACCAAAAGAGTTGCAAGAACAAGAAACACAATAAAATATAATATGTATCCTTCTGAAAATAAAAAATATATCCCTAAAGTAACAAGTGTAAAAATGGGAATAACAATCCATATTAGTGCCAGAGGTATAAAGTCATCCGATAATCGAGATAAAAGATTAAAACTATTTTTTACTTGCTTCATTTTCAGCCACCTCTCTCCCCTTACTCAATGTTTTTGTGTATAGCTCTGTCAACTCTTTTGTCGATACAGACTCCCCTTTGCTTTTATGATATAAATATTTACATGCAACACGTCCTAGAGCATAAGTAGTTGCTGAACTGATCGTAACAGCTGCAACTGCTCCAACAGTTTGACCATAAACAGGAATAAACTTGACGCCTTCACGAATAGCAAATTGAACAGAATATTTCCAAGCAAAACCAGCTCCCAGGGCACCTGTAAACTGCATAAAGGTTTCATAATCCCATTCAACACCATATTGATTAGCCAAACTATGTAACATTTTTCCTTGAATGGCAGGAACAGATACTAATCCTACCGCAGGTAAAGCATCACTTGCTCCAGCTGACCCAGCATACCAGATAATTTCGTTGCGAAGCATATTAAAGTTATGCTCTTCACGTGAAGTATGTTCTTCATCATTCATAATGATATTCAATAATGGCAACATTTCACTGGCTGCTTTTTTTAATTCTAGTATGCCTGTTGGAGTGTTATTATCAGGTGAAAAATCAACATAAACTGCATTGACCTCTTTCTCCCAAACTTCTTCAACTTGACGTTGATTATAACTGCTTGCCTGAACTCTTTCTTGTTCTGGAACCGAGAGTATATCTGTATGTACGATCAATAAATGCTGAATACTGCCTGTCTTTTTGATCTTTTCCAGTGCATGAACAAGATCACTTTGTTCCACATCATCAGCTTTCATCATAATGATCAATGCATGACTTCCATTTCGACACACCTCTATATCTTCTGTCGGATCATACCCTGCTTCAGATAATCCCCGTGTATCCAAAAATCTCAAAATAGGTTTTTTCAAAGGATAATCATAACTTTTTGCTGTTTTAGTACATGGACTAAAACCATTACCTATTTCAATGGCAGAATCCTTTGTAAAGGCTTGTATTAATGATGATTTTCCTGCACCTGTCTTACCTAGTAACCATAATGTAGGCAATTGTTTTTTCCACTGTTCTGATCCCTTTTTGAGTTCAGTATTTTCACCAGGATTTACAAAAGAAAACATCTTTTCAAAAAAATTTTTCATTGTCCCCACTTATATATACTTCGTATCTGTGTATTCATAAAAGTATAAATCATTAATACTTTTCAGGCACAACGTTGTAATTGTATTCTACAGGTGTATATTTGCTGTTTCCACTTTTTTCAAGGTCAGGCTTTATAAATGGTATCTTTTCGTAAGGAATTTGACTGAGAAGATGTGAGATACAATTGAGTCTGGCACTCTTTTTATTGTCCGAATTAACGACAAACCAAGGAGCATGTTCAGTGTCTGTGGCTTCAAACATTTTGTCTTTGGCTTCAGTGTATTTATCCCACAGTTCCTGTGCCTGTAGATCCATAGGACTTATCTTCCAGTGTTTTCGAGGATCTTCAATTCTTTTTTGCAGACGTTCAAACTGAACCTCCTGGCTCACGTCAAACCAGTATTTGATCAATATGATACCATCATCTATCATGGCTTGTTCTATCACTGGTGTACGTTTTAGAAATTGATAATATTCTGCTTCAGTACAAAACCCCATAACACGCTCAACACCGGCACGGTTATACCAACTACGATCAAAAATGGCAATTTCGCCTGCAGCAGGAAATCGTTCCATGTAACGTTGAATATACATCTGTGTCTTTTGACGATCACTTGGTTTAGGTAAGGCATTGATTTGGAAAACACGTGGACTGACTCGCTCAAGAATACGTTTGATCACCCCTCCTTTTCCCGCAGTATCACGCCCTTCAAATACGATAACGATCCTTTTACCTTCTTGTTTCACCCACCTTTGAAGTTCACATAGTTCTACTTGAAGTTTATATAACTCTTTTTCGTACTCTTTATTTTTTATTTTTTTTGACATCTCTTTCTCCAGCTTTTTGATAAATTAGAATTACAGACCGCCAAGCATTTTTTCAATCGTATACTTCAACCGTTTTTTTCTATCTTCAAGAGGTATATCTTTTACTTCACCTTCTGCGGTAGAAACGCCAATGATCATACTTGTCCTAGCATCAATAAGGAGCAATATCATTGCTGCCTCAGGTACATTATCAAGTGTTTCTTGCCCTTTACTATCAACTTTTACCTTCATGGCATCCATATCTGCTCCTGCTAGATATGCAATATAGAAATCAGGATTACTCGTTACAGGTGTTTTTCCTTTGTTACCTAGTTCTGTATTAATGAGACGCTGCAATTCTGTATCCATATCCAAATTGGTTACCACTGGTTCAGTAACCATACCACTTTCATTAAGTATCTGGTATGTTTTATATCCATCCAGATTTACTTTTTCATCTTGAGCAGACTCTACTTTAATATCACTTGTATTTACACACCCTGTCATTCCTATGATCATAAGACAAACTATCACACCTTTTAATGACTTTAACATATTTTCTCCTTTTGATTTAATATCATTACACAATAAGTATAGTGAAATTAGATTCTAAAGTCTATTATATTCCCGACACTATGTGCAAGTAAGGCGAAGAAAAGGCCCTTATAAAGTTTAAAAGGAAATAAGATCATAAGGTTTATACCGAGTTATAGTATACAACTTCTGAATTTGTATACTAAAATAATCATTTGATGGTATTCTCTCTGTAAGATTTTATAGGGGATGCACATGATATACCTTTAAAATTTTTTAGGGTATCATATATTAGTTACACGCAAGATATAGGAATATATATCTTCTAAGGAGTTAAAATGTTATATAAAGTAAAAGCCAAGATTAACAAACTAAAAATGAAAGCTTTTTATACTGCATTAACAGATGGAAGTATCGCTTCTCAAGAACCAGATGGTCCAGACATTGTAAATGCGATGCAAAAAGCAATGAAGACAGAGCCTGATACACTTGAATGGTATCAGGCATGTATATGTGCTACACCGCTAGAGCATGAGCGTGATACAGTGTATGATAAATATTTACATGATATTGAAGTAACACCGGTAAATGAGATCAAGAATGATATAAAAGGTACCTCATTTTGGGATTGTTTAGAAAACTGGCACTTTGACGACACATATACCTTTTGATAGTATCTCAGATGATGGCATATAAAAGTGCTGACAACAATCAAATGAACGATAAACCCCATGCAATAGGAGTTTAAAGATGAGTGTCAGCAAAAGCAAAAAAACTTGGTAAAAAATTTTAAAAGTAAATTTTTGTTTTGTCTATATACTTTAGTCAGATCACCATACTTCTCTGTAATAACGGTTTAGGTCATATAACCCTGCTTGTAGTGGATCTGCTTTGTTGAACTGTGTTTGGAACCAGTCAAAGGTTTCCCAGAATTTTGGGTCGACACGTGAGATGAAATATTTTTTTAATCTCTTTATATCTTTTGTTTCTACAAAATTTGATTATATAACATACTGGACCTATATAACTACCAACACTTCTATTTATTAGACTCTTTTAATATCATTAGTACAATTGAAATAAGTAATGGTCTAAAAAGAACCTTATCCATCACTTCTCCCTGCAAATTTGTTTAATAGCTTCATATATCCATACTGTGGACGATTGTGTGTCTTTGAGAGTATCTTTGAGTACATTTTTGGCTCTATGCGTTTTCTTATGCTTTCCATAACATCATCAGTGATACGTTCTTTACCCAAGGTTTTTAAAGCTTGAACAATAAGTGAACTCTCTTTATATTTAAAGCCAATATTTTTTAAAGAAGATTTTTTAAATTCCAATGTTGTACCCAATATATCATAGGTTCTATTGGGACCATCACTTAAGTAAACATATTTAGCAACAACCTGAGTAGATAATCCCAACATATTTAATGCGGTATCTCCTAAAACTTCTATACGCCAATTAAATTTCCTTGCAAATGCTCTAGCTACCTGGTCTATCTCTGGGCTAAGGTCTTGTTTTAAAAATTCACTATATTTTGGGTAATCATAGATACCTCTACAGACTCTGCGTATCTTACCCTCTTTAACTAAGTCTGACAAAATATTATCAGCTTGTTGACGGCTAAATTTTTTCAAGCGAGGCAGGAATTTTATATAATTAAAGGCTCTATTCTGTATAATCTTTGAATAAAGGAACAGAATGCGAATTAGAGTGTATTACGATTATTATATAGACTCAAAGTTTTAGACAAAACACGTAATAATAGGCATGTCTGCACAACATACTTCCTGTTTTTAGCGAAAAAAGCTCAAACTTGAGGCACAGTTGGTTCGACACTCATACAGAAACAAGTAAATCCTTTTAGAAACTAAATTATCAATACTCTAATTCATTTCACATCTTCAAAATATTAATTTAAAAAAATGAAACCTTATAAAGTTATTTATAGATTATATTAAAGTGATTATTTTTTATACAGTAAATTGGATAATATTATTTCAATTAAGACTATAATGAATCTATGAAAGCTTTGAAAGACTATTCATCTCCTTGATATTTCTCGCTTTCAGGTAACTTTTAATTTTAGATTGCATAATTTTTTACATTGGTTTGTCTCCTATAATCTTGTCCAAAAATTAAAAGTTACCTTCTTCAAAATCATTATATAACTATTAAATAATTGTCTACTCAAAACCTAAGTTATATATTTTAGAAGGGTATATCTATAATCATTTTTCATTGAATTAGAAATGATTATTTTCTATACAGTTAAGTCAATAATATTGTGTTAATTAAGACTATAGTAGTAGAAGCAAGAAAACTAATATACAGAAAGAGGAAAAGATGAACAACAAATACTTCACAATCAAACAGAAACAAGAAAAGAACTACTCCACGATCGAGCAGAAGCTACAAGAGAAGTACTCCACAATTGAACAAAAGATGCAAAAAAAGTATTCTACCATCGAGCAAAAACTACAAGAAAAGTACTGTACGATCGAACAAAAGATGCAAGAAAATTCTCTTAAATAATTAAATGTATTAGTACTTTAGATAACATAAAGTTCATTTCCTAAAAGTTATCATAGTTTTCCATTAATTAGGTATAAAAGAAATATCAATTCTTTTAGCATTATATACCCGTAGCTTTGATATTGGAGCCTTACGCGTATATGTAGAGAATAAATAATAATGTTATTTACTTCATAAGAGACTAGAGATAAACAAAAGTTTTTTTCAGATGGCCTCTTATTACTTTATTCTGCTTCTAATTTTTTCTTTAAAATAATCTTCCCTGCTTCCACACCAGGTTGATCATAAGTGTTTACATCTATCAATTCCCCAACAAGAGACGTGAGCAGTTCATAATAAAACATAAGAGAACCTATATTGTCTTCTGTCACACTTTGTATGGTGATCGTATCTAAAGGAATATCTTCTTGGTCTAGTAACGATTCTATCACAGAGTCACATTGCATATTGATCAATTTCGAGAAAGGAAGGTCATTTAACGTGTCCAACATTTCCAAATGCGGTAGTGTGATGTCCGGGATGATGATATTCTCAGGAAAGTCTTGAATCTTGATAAAGGTAACAGACTTATCTCTCGTTCCTTCCATAATCAGTTGAAGGAACGAGTGCTGATCTTTTGGTCCGATAAGACCAATAGGTGTGAGTCCTACATGAAATGCACTGTGGCGTTGATGTTTTCCTAAACTTTCACCCCAAAGCTGTACATACCATTGACAGAAATATTTAAGTGTCTCTGAATAGGCAAAAATACAATTAATATTATATTGGGCGTGGTTTTTTGCATAGTAAACAGCTTTATTAAGAAGTATATCTTTAATATATCCATATTCAAAAAAACTGTTTTTAACCAATTTTGCACCTGCCAACAAAGCCTTAATATCTACACCACACATTGCCAAAGGAACCAACCCCACTGTTGAAAGTACAGAGAACCTGCCTCCTACATTGTCAGGAAGATAGAGTACTGAAGCATTTATTTCTTTTGCATAGCTTTCAAGTGGAGAATCAGGATCGGTAATAAAAGTATAGGCAGAAGGGTCATTTTGTAAAGAATAGATATATTTGTAAATGGAAAAAGTTTCAACCGTATTACCTGATTTGGAGATAACCAGAAAATGGGTCTTATGGACATCAAACTTAGAAAGTAAATCTG
Organism: Sulfurovum sp.; assembly: GCA_016744875.1. Lineage (GTDB taxonomy): Bacteria > Campylobacterota > Campylobacteria > Campylobacterales > Sulfurovaceae > Sulfurovum. The sequence continues at coordinate 27,206 of JADGDL010000015.1, read as the reverse complement.
TAATGTTAATAGGGTCAGTACTTTCAAAGAAGTAAAGTTTTCTAGGCAGATCTTTTACTGGTTTCATAAATTCATAGACTGCTTTTGCTCCTAAAGAACTCCCTCCTATGCCAATCACGGCGATTGTTTCCACATCCTCTGAAATCGAACTGCAATATTCTAATATAGAGTTGACATCTTGATCCGGTAGTGCGTAATAGCCGATTGATCTTTGTTCTTTTTTAATGGTCGCAAAGGCGCTTTGTTCTTCTTTTCTACTCTTAGAACTAAAATAAAGTTTATTTTTCATGCTACTACCTTTTTTAATTTTATGATGTCCATTACTTCTTTAGAAAGCCTCGTAATTTCGCGAAAATCCTTCATATCGATAGCTGCTTTGGGTACGATCCAACTTCCACCCACGCAGACAACATTGGGAAGGGATAAAAAGTCATTTACATTTTTTAAATTAACTCCTCCAGTTGGGCAAAAACGCATGGAAGAGAAAGGACCACTAAAAGCCTTTAACGCTTCAACACCGCCTGCCAATGTAGCTGGAAAAAGTTTACAATGTTCAAAACCGTTATTTTTCGCCAACATTACTTCAGAAGCTGTAGCGACACCAGGAATGAGAGCAATGTTCAATTCTTTTGAAGTCTGCATCAGATCTTCACTGATTCCTGGACTAAAAACAAACTGTGCACCATGAGTAACCGCTTGTTTAAAATCACTTGCATTAAGCACTGTTCCTGCACCGACATTCATTTGGGGGATTGACTTGGAAATAGCTTCTATTGATTTAAGTCCGGCTTCTGTACGAAGTGTTATTTCCATAACAGAAATGCCACCCTCCAATAAAGCTTCTGCAAGTGCCAAAGCATCTTCTACACTCCCTAATGCTATCACAGGGACAACAGGTGATATTTCCATCACTTCTTTCGCTGTCATGCTCGTTCCTTTCCACTAATATCAAATATACTTGCACCCTCTTCTGCCAACCCTATACTTTGACGTACAGATACAAAAAGTTCTCTACCAAAACCGTGTCTATTGGCACTTAGGTCCGGTACCTCTATCACGCGTGATGCTAATTCCTCTTGCTCTACCAAAAGCAAGATCTCTCCTTTTTGAGCATCAAAACGGATTATATCTCCTGTTTTAATCTTTGCGAGCATACCACCATCGAGAGCTTCTGGAGAAAAATGGATAGCTGATGGGACTTTACCTGAGGCTCCAGACATACGACCATCAGTGATAATTGCCACTTTAAATCCTTTGTCCTGAAGCACACCCAGAGGTGGCATAAGTCCGTGGAGTTCAGGCATGCCGTTGGCTTTAGGCCCCTGATACCGTACAACAGCGATAAAGTCTCTTTCCAAGTCACCTTCTTTAAATGCAGTCTGTAAAGATTCTTGAGATTCAAACACGATAGCTTCTGCTTCGATAATAAACTGCTCGGGTTTCAGCGCAGAAGTCTTAATCACACTTCTTCCCAAATTGCCATTGAGCAGCTTGAGTCCACCTTCCGCACTAAAAGGATTTGCTGTACTTGAGACTACATTTTCATCTCTTGAAGTTTTTGCCCCTTCTTTAAACATCAAATTTCCACCACTTAAACTCGGTTCTGCGATATATGTATCCAAACCTTTTCCTACGATCGTTTCAACATCATTATGTACAAGTCCAGCATCAAGAAGTTGGGATATCACTACACTCATACCACCTGCATCTCTAAAATGATTGACATCAGCTTGCCCGTTGGGATACATCTTGCACAGCAAAGGAGTCACTTTGGAAATAGTATCAAAATCATCCCAGTTCAGTATGATCCCCGCAGCTCTTGCCATAGCAATAATATGGATCGTATGATTCGTTGAGCCTCCCGTTGCCATCAATCCGACTATAGCATTGACAAAGCTTTTTTCATCTATGATCTCTGCTATAGGTTTATAGGTTCCAGATAAGTCCGTCATGCTTAAAATTGTTTTTGCCGCATGTGCTGTCAAAGCTTCTCTAAGAGGTGTATTTGTATTGACAAAAGAACTGTTTGGGAGTTGCAATCCCATCATTTCAAGTAACATCTGGTTTGAATTTGCTGTACCGTAAAATGTACAGGTACCACTGCTGTGATACGAGGCAGACTCTACTTTTAACAAAGAGTCTTCACTCACTTTACCTTGAGCAAAGTCCTGACGTACCTTTGCTTTTTGTGCATTACTTATACCTGAAGACATAGGTCCTGCAGGCACAAATAGTCCAGGAAGATGACCAAACGCCAAAGCACCGACCACAAGTCCTGGAACGATCTTATCACATACACCAAGATACAGTGCTCCGTCATACACATTATGAGAGAGCCCTATGGCTGTCCCCATCGCTATATTATCCCGACTGAAAAGACTCAACTCCATACCTGGCTGAGACTGCGTTACTCCATCACACATGGCAGGTACGCCACCTGCAACTTGTGCAGTAGCACCAAGATCCATCAACGTACGTTTGATGAGTGTAGGATACAGTTTATAGGGTTCATGTGCAGAAAGCATATCATTGTAGGCTGTGACGATAGCAATATTTGGACTTTGCATTCCTGCAAGTGAAGTTTTTTCATTCTCTTCCATGGGTGCCATGGCATGAGCAAGATTACTGCAACCCAGTTTGTTTCGATTGACCCCATGTCCCTTAGCTTTAGAGATTCGGTTAAGATACACTGCCCTGCTTTTTGCTGAACGCTCTATGATCTGTTCTGTCACTTTTTGGATGGTTTCATTCATACGTAATATACCTCTACATCTTTATTATCCTGATTTAAAACTGAGCGAATTGGCATTTTGTACATATCTTCTCCTGTAATTACATCTCCATACACAGCAAGTTTTTCTTCACCTTCAAAATGCAAATAAATATGTGTGGCACTCAAAATAGCTGAACGTGTCAAGCTCATACGCATATAAGGAGCTGTTGTAGGCTCAATAGATATACATAAATCCTCATTCTCAAGATCTAAGGCCTTTTCCAATTTTACATTATCAGGAAAAAGAGAAGCAGTATGGGCATCATTTCCCATACCTAATACTACTACATCAAATGGGAAAAGTGCTTCTTTCATCTTTTCTGTACACCATTTTTCTGCCATGTCAACATCTAACGCTTCGTTATACATACCTATAAAGGTAGCTTTGCTTGCTTGACCTTGAAGTAAATATGTTTTTACAAGGTTTTCATTGCTGTTTTTATCGGAAGAAGGTATCCATCGTTCATCACAAAGACCAACACTTACCTTCTCCCATAGAAGAGCAGACTCACTGAGTTTTTTAAAAAGTGGCTTAGGCGTACTACCGCCTGAAACAAGTAAAGAAGCTTTACCTTTTTTATCAATTGCATCTTGAAGTTGATCAATGATTTTTTTACTAAGTACCTCTATCAAAGCATCCTGTGACTGAAATGTATGTAGTGTTTTACTCATCGTGCCAACTCCTTCCATCTCGTGCAATAAGCTGTACAGCAGCACTTGGACCATCAGTTCCTGCACTGTAACTTTTCATAGGCACAGTATCTTCTGCCCAAGCATCTAAAATAATATCTGCCCATTTCCATGCCGCATCCACCTCATCAAGACGCATGAAAAGTGTTGGATTTGCACGAATAACATCTAAAAGTAAGCGTTCATAAGCATCTGGTTTATGTTCCATATTCAGTGGGGTATTGAGTTCAAGTTCAACCTTCTTCAATTTCATTTGCTCACTTAACCCAGGAATCTTATTCATAAGCTGCAGATTGATACTCTCTTTTGGCTGCAGTGAAATGACAAGTTTATTTTCAGAAATACATTTACCCTGGTTCGCAAAAATAGAATGTGGAATCGTTTTAAAATGAATCACGATCTCTGAGTTTCTCTGTCGCATGCGCTTTCCACTTCTAAGATAAAAAGGTACACCATTCCAGCGCCAATTATCTATATCAATACGAAGGGCAGCAAAAGTTTCTGTTGTACTCTCTGCAACGCCTTCACCTTCAAGATAACCGGGTACTGGTTCACCATTGATCGATCCATGGTCATATTGTGCACGTACTGTCTTTTGTTCAATATCAGTTGGATTCATCATACGTAGAGAACGCAATACTTTTACTTTTTCATCACGTACACTGTCTGCAGCAAGTGAGCAAGGTGGTTCCATAGCCACAAGGCAAAGCAGTTGCATCAAGTGATTCTGTACCATATCACGCATAGCACCGTATTCATCATAATATCCCCATCTTCCTTCAACACCTACACTTTCAGCCACAGTGATCTGTACATTATCAATATTATTTGCATCCCAAAGTGGCATAAAAATACGGTTTGAAAATCGAAGTGCCATAATATTCTGTACAGTATCTTTACCCAAATAATGGTCAATTCGATAAACCTGAGACTCTTCAAAATACTTCAACACATCTACATTGATCACACGTGATGACTCAAGGTCACGGCCAATTGGTTTTTCAAGTACGACCCTGCTTTGAGGACTTACTAATTCCCATTGACTTAAAGACCTACAAATAGGAGCAAAAAAATCAGGTGCAGTTGAGAGATAATTTACTCTGTCTCTTTGTGGATACATAGCAAGAAGCTCTTGAAGTCCACTATAACTCTCATCATCTCCAAAATCTATAATAACGACATGGAGTTGTTTCTTAAAACGATCAAATTTCTCTTCGCTAAAAGCATTACCCCGTAAAAATCCCTGAAGTTTTGACTTGACAAGGATACAATGTTCTTCTCGACTCATAGGGTCTCTTGTAACTGTAATGATACGGCTCTTCTCATCCAAATACCCGTCATTACTAAGATGGTAAAGTGCTGGCATCAATTTCCTAAAAGAAAGATCGCCATGTCCACCAAAAATAATAATATCGCAGAGACTCTTTATATCATTCATTATTTATTTCCTATCGTAATTCTCATCAAATACATTTACAGCTACTATATTAAATAACTATAACGCAATATGATAAATAAATAATCAATTTAATGGTTATATTTTAGTCAATAGAAGATTGAAAGACTATTTTACAGTCTATCAAGAGCAAAATGTGCAGTACCCAGCAAAGCAGTCTCAGAACACAAAGAAACTTTTACCTGCATACCGCGCAACATCTCTTTAGAACGTCCTTTATTTACAAATCCTTTCATAACATGGTTATTGGAAGGTATGACAGTATTGTTTCAATTTTAATCAGTACTATATGAAAGATAATATGATAGAAATGCTAAACTGCTACAAATATACTAAAGGTAAATAATGAACCATCATCCCTATGCCGGAAAATTAGCTCCAAAATCAATACTTACCAATATTCCCGAACTCATCAGTGATTATTATACTCAAACACCTGATACACAAAACAGTGCACAATGTGTTAGCTTTGGGACATCAGGACACCGTGGTTCCTCTCTGCTTAAAAGTTTTAATGAAATGCATATATTTGCTGTCACACAAGCTGTGTGTGATTATCGTAAGGAAGCAGGCATTGAAGGTATACTCTTTATGGGAATTGACACACATGCCCTCTCCTATCCTTCACAGCTTACTGCACTTCAAGTACTTTCAGCCAATGACATTACAGTATATATTGCCAAAAATTCCGGATATACACCTACACCTGTTATATCTCATGCCATCTTGACACACAATATGCAAGAGGAGACACTCTCTGACGGTATAGTAATTACACCTTCACATAACCCACCAAGTGATGGAGGATTCAAATACAATCCCCCACATGGAGGACCAGCTGATACTGATGTGACTGACTGGATAGAAACACGTGCCAATGATATCATGAAAAGTAACCTTAAAGATGTCAAAAAAATGACACCTGAGAATGCACTCAAAGCAGATAATGTTGTTGAATATGATTATGTCACACCCTATGTAAATGATTTAGAAAATGTGGTCGATATGAAAGCCATAGCAAAGTCAGGCATACTTATTGGTGCAGACGCAATGGGTGGTTCTGGCATGGCGTACTACTCTGCCATCAAAAAACACTATGGACTCAATATGGAGATCTTCAATGATACACTTGATTCTACCTTCTCATTCATGCACTGTGATAAAGATGGAAAAATTCGTATGGACTGTTCATCTCCTTATGCTATGGCAGGACTTGTCGCACTGAAAGAAAAATATGACATAGCTTTTGGAAATGACACAGATTTTGACCGTCACGGTATCGTAACAAAAAGTGTTGGGTTAATGAACCCTAACCATTATCTCAGTGTTGCCATCAACTATCTTGCACAAAACCGTCCTCAGTGGAAAAGTGATCTAGGCATAGGGAAAACCCTTGTAAGCAGTTCGATGATCGACCGTGTTGCAGATTCACTGGATAAAAAAGTGATTGAAGTCCCTGTTGGTTTCAAATGGTTTGTCGATGGTCTGATGGAAGGCAAGATATTTTTTGGAGGAGAAGAGAGTGCCGGGGCAAGTTTTTTACGTAAAGACGGTACGGTTTGGAGTACCGATAAAGATGGTATGATTTTAACCCTTCTCTCTGCTGAGATCCTTGCAGTGACAGGGAAAGACCCTGGTGAACATTACCAAGAACTTACAGAAAAATTTGGTGCACCTATCTATGCACGTATCGATGCACCAGCCAATCATGAACAACGTGCTATTCTCAAAAAACTGTCACCTGAAGATGTAAAAGAAGTAGTACTTGCGGGTGAGCCTATAGAAGCTATTTTAACCAATGCTCCCGGTAACGGTGCAGCTATAGGTGGTCTTAAAATTGTTGCAAAAAATGGATGGTTTGCTCTTCGCCCCTCAGGAACAGAAGCGATCTACAAGATCTATGCAGAGAGTTTTATAGATGAAGCACACTTAAAGCAGATTCAAGAAGAGGCTCAAACTATGGTTGGAAAGCTTTTGTAATTCAAGGTTAATCTCGGATTACACATGCCCTTTCAATGACCTGAAGTATTCCATTTCATATCCAGTAATGATACGAATCATATTGGTTGAGCCACTTACACCTACGGGGTCACCCGCAGTCAAAATGTAATGGCTGTCTATATCGAGTACTCCACGATTAATACCCTCTTCCATCACATCACTCATCATATTTTCCAAATTCTTGTCAGTTACAGAGAAGGCGGGAACTACACCCCAAACCATAGTCAATAATTGAGCAGTAATCCGGTCGTGTGTTACTGCATAAATGGGTCTATCTGGACGGTAGCGGGCTATTTTTCTGGCTGATCGACCTGAAGAAGTGATGGTTAAAATACCAACTGCATCCAAGCTTTGACAAAGACGAACAGCCGAGTCGTTTATCTTGTCCGCATCATCATGCATTTTAAAATATGATAAACGATTAAAAGGATAATATTCCTCTGTTGCCCGAATGGTGTTGACCATTGTCTTAACAGCAAGAATAGGATTATGTCCAACAGCACTCTCTTCTGAAAGCATCACTGCGTCCGTTCCATCCAAGACCGCATTGGCTACATCACTGATCTCTGCACGTGTTGCTGTGTCGTTTTTAGTCATAGAGAGAAGCATTTGTGTTGCAGTAATAACTGGCTTACTATCATCATTTGCTTTTTTAATAATCATTTTTTGTACTGCAGGTACATTAAAGTAAGGAATTTCAATCCCCAAATCACCACGCGCGACCATTAAACCATCACTCTCCTTGAGGATTTCATCAATATTTTCGACCGCATCAAATTTCTCTATCTTGGCAAAAAGTTGAGTACGTCCCCCATACTCATCTATGACAGCACGTGCTGCACACATATCTTTGGCATCCTGAACAAAAGAAATAGCCATAAAATCAACATTGTTTTGCACACCCCAGAGCATATCTTGTTTGTCTTTTTCTGTTAAAATATCAATACCCAAATTTGTGTTAGGAAAATTCACACCTTTTTTGGAGCTTAAAATGCCATCATTTTCAATGCTTACTTTAACATTATCTGTTGAAATTTCAACAACTCTTGAACGAATAATCCCATCATACATATAGATATATTCACCCACATGAAGCTGC